>NZ_JABMCW010000540.1:0-2487 GCF_013179705.1 Pseudomonas sp. CM25
CTGCCAGGTGCGTGAGTCGTGGCCATCCTCGGGCAGGCCGGGGCGTTCGATCTGCAGCGGTGGTGGCGGGTTGCTGTTGATCGCCCGCAGCAACTCGAAGCTGCGCCCGGCGCGCGCAGGGTCGCGTTCCTGGCCGTTGGCGCGGTAGCGCTCCAGGCGGTAGGCGGCGTCCTGTACCAGGGCTTGGCGCTCGCGGGGCAGGGCCTTGAACTCAGCGCTTTGCAGGCGCTTGGTGTCGGCGCTCACCGCCAGTACCTGCTGTTTTTCGTCATGGTCCAGCGGCTCGGCACGCGCCAGTAGCTCGCGCTCGCGTGACGGGCGATACGTTTCGCTGGCGACCAGGCCGGACTGCTTCACCGCCTTCACCGTGTCGGTGGGGATGGCAGTCAGCGGAAACTGCGAGGTCAGGTCCAGGCTGGGGCGGGCCACCTGCAGCAGCTCCAGCAAACGATACGAGCAGTTCTCGTCGAAGAAGAAGTAGTCGAACTGGATCTGCTTCAGTTCCCACACATGTTCGACCATGCGCCCGGTTTCTTCGGGGGTAAGGTCCAGCTGGTACTCCCACAGGTCGCGGTTTTCCAGGCTGCGGTATTCGGATAGTTTTTCCTGGTAGGGCATCAGCGCGAACAGCCCCGGGTAGCCACCCATCAGGCCTTTCCAGGCATACAGGATGCTGTTGTCGCTGCCTTCGATGTACGCGCCAAAGTTGATTGCATAGCTGAGCAGCGTGGTGTCGTCGCTGCGGGTGCTTGACTGGTCGATGCGCAGCAGGGTGTGGCCGAACATCGATGACGGGCTGTTCAGGTAGGCCGCCGGAAAGATCAGCGCCGCACTGTGCGGATCGATCGACTGGTACCAGGTCTTGAATTCCTGGCAGTCCGGCTGCGGCAGGTCTTGCAGATCAAGCTGCTCGCGCAGCCAGCGGGTGCGCGCCGGGAACACGCACTGGGCGTGTTTGTCGCCCAGGCTGGCCGGTTGGTACAGCGCCTGGACCGTGGCTTGCAGCTCCTGGTCGGGGTGGTGCGCGCCATCCTCGGCGAGGAAGAACGCGTCGTCGTCCACATAGCTGCGCCAGCCGCCTAGCTTGGCGGTTTCATAATGGCCCAGGGCAATCCAGTAAGGGGTATTGGCCAGTTGCTGGACACGGCCTTGGTCCAGCACCGGTGCAGCATGAACAGGGGCGCAAGCGATCAGCGCCAGGGAAGCGAGGCGTTTGAGCATATCGGGCAACTACTTCTTGACGATGCCGAAAGAAAGGCGAAACCCGCCCCAGCGCTGGGGCGGGAACAGCTGCGCTTAGGCCTCTGTTGCGTATTTGGCCAGGCGTGGGTCGGTTTTCAGGACAGCCAGGGTGTTGCTGTGCACGGTTTCGGCCGTGACATCGGCGCTGGTGAAGATCTGGTTGAAATGCTGGTGAGCCACCGACTCGAAGTAGCCGCGGTCTTCCGGCGCCACACCCAGTACCACGGCATAGGTGGTCAAGGCTTCGCCCTGGCCCATGGCCATGTCTTCCGACAGCTCGTTCATCATGCCATTCATGGCGAACCAGGACTTGCCGCCATAAGTCAGCGAAGCCTTGGTCGAGCAGCCGTTGGTGCCGGAGGTCATACCGAAGGTGGCGTTACCGGAGGTGCCGTTGGTGGTGGAAGCCAGGAAGTGTGCCGGCGTACCGCGCTGGCCTTCGAACAGCATGTTGCCCCAACCGCAGTTCGGGCCGCCTGGCGCTTCGGCCATGGCGTTCAGCGAGACCACGGTGAACAGAGTACCCAGAAGAATCCGTTTCATAGCATTTGTTCTCTTTGTCTTAACCAAGGGTCAGGGTTTCTGGCAACTCGGTTGCCAGGTCGGGAAAGCATTTCACCCACCCGCGCAGCTTGGAGTTTAGGCACGATCTAAAGGTTGCGTTGTTGATTGCGAAAAATTTGCTGTTACATGACTTGCACCGGCTGCGACATAAAGTCTCGCCGAGCCTTGCAAGGCGCGCGCGGGCAGCGCCAGAATGCTGCGTATCTGCCCGCCGAAGTAAGGAAACCCAATGCCCGATCCTGTCGCTGCGCGCCTGCGTCTCGCGCCTGAAGCCCTGACCCGGCGTTTCTCACCCGAGCAGTTTGCCTTTACCAATACCGACGATCTGGAGCCGTTTCGCGGAGTCCTGGGCCAGGAACGTGCTGTCGAGGCCCTGCAGTTCGGCGTGGCCATGCCCCGCCCTGGTTACAATGTGTATGTGATGGGCGAGCCGGGCACCGGCCGCTTCTCGTTCGTCAAGCGCTACCTGAAGGCCGAAGGCAAGCGCCAGCACACCCCGGCGGACTGGGTGTATGTCAACCACTTCGAAGACAGCCGCGAGCCGCGCGCGCTGGAGTTGCCGTCCGGCAGTGCCGGGGAATTCATCAACGACATGAGCGGGCTGATCGACAACCTGCTGGCCACCTTCCCGGCAGTGTTCGAGCACCCGTCGTACCAGCAGAAGAAGGGTGCCATCGACCG
>NZ_JABMCW010000541.1:0-2449 GCF_013179705.1 Pseudomonas sp. CM25
GGCCATGTCCAATGCCTGCAGCCGGCGCGGCCCTTTGCGCAGAAACGCGCGCAGGCGGCGGATCACTTCGGCGGCGTGGGTGGCCTGCTCACTGATGCGCTGCAGGCCCTGCCCGACCCGCTCGCGGGCTTGCGGGTCGCGCTCCAGGCCCTGCAAATAGCGCTGGCTGGCATTGGCGTAATTGACCACGGCGGCCAACGGCTGGTTGATCTCGTGGGCGATGCCCGAGGCCAGTTCCCCCAGCGTCGCCAGGCGGGCACTGTGCGCCAGGTTCTCCTGGGCTTCGATACGCAGGGTGATATCGCGCGACACGCTGACCACTTCCACCACGGCACCGGTGTAGGTCTCGCGAATGGCCCGGCTGGCGATCTCGAACCAGCGATAACCGCCCGCCGCCTGACGCACCCGGCAGGTGGTGGTGTGGTAACCGTCCTGATCCAGCGCGGCGGCCGCCTGGCGCAGGACCTGGCGGCGTTCATGCGGGTGCAGCAGGCTGTACACGGCCCGGCCGCGCAGTTGCTCGGGCCACAGGCCAAGCAGACGATAAGCTGCCGGCGAGGCATCGAGGAAACGGCCGTCGGGGCTGTGTCGGGAAATCAGGTCGGTAGTGTTTTCGATGATAAGCCGGTAAAGGCGCCTGGCGCGGCTGGCTTCGCGTGCACCCTGGCGCTCTTCGCTGGCGTCACGGCAGCGACCTAGCACCTGCTGGCCCTGGTCATCAGGAATGAATGTCCAGAGCACCGCTCGCTCGCCAACCTGTACCTCGACATCGGCAATCGCCCGGTGCTGGCGCAGGCAGGCACGTACCAGGGCTGCGCAATTGGTCGGCAGCCAGTGGACCAGCGCCGGGCCTTCATCGACCCAGGCCTGCAACGTCGGGTTGAGCAGCAACGGGCTGGCGTCACTGGCCAGCAGCAGGCTGGGTTGCGGGTCCTTGGCAAGCAAGGGGGAAGCGGTCTTGTCCACGGCAGGCGGCTCGCTGATCTAGTAGTTTTACTATATTGCTATAGTCGATATTCCTACTACCATAGCGACTCGCGTAAAACAGCGACAGAGGGGAACGGCCCACCGCCCGCCTCCCGACACCCTGAACAGAGCTAACAATCAGCCATCGGGGGCCAGGCGCACAGGCTGTGCCTGCCTCCCTCACAGGATTACCGCATGTCGATCTATGCCCAGGGCCTGATGCCCGCTGCCGTCAACCATGTCGCCCTCACCCCGCTGAGCTTCATCGAACGCACCGCCACCGTATACGGCAACTATCCGGCGGTGATCCACGGCGCCATCCGCCGCAACTGGCAGCAAACCTACCAACGCTGTCGGCGCCTGGCCAGTGCACTGGCAGGCCGGGGCATCGGCAAGGGCGACACGGTGGCGGTGATGCTGCCCAATACCCCGGCCATGCTCGAAGCGCACTTCGGCGTGCCCATGACCGGGGCCGTGCTCAATACCCTGAACGTGCGCCTGGACGCCGAGGCCATCGCTTTCATGCTGCAGCATGGCGAAGCCAAGGTACTGATCACCGACCGCGAGTTCCACGCCGTCATCGAGGACGCTTTGGCATTGCTCGAACACCCGCCGTTGGTGGTCGATGTGGATGACCCGGAGTACGGCGAAGGTCGCGCAGTCAGCGAACTGGACTACGAGGCGCTGCTCGCCGAAGGCGACCCGGAATTTGCCTGGGAGTGGCCCGATGACGAATGGCAGGCCATTTCCCTCAACTACACCTCCGGCACCACCGGCAACCCCAAGGGCGTGGTCTATCACCACCGCGGCGCCTACCTCAATGCCCTGGGCAACCAGATGACCTGGGCCATGGGCCACCGCCCGGTGTACCTGTGGACCTTGCCGATGTTCCACTGCAACGGCTGGTGCTACCCCTGGACCATCACCGCCCTGGCCGGCACCCACGTGTTCCTGCGCCGGGTCGACCCGCAGAAAATCCTGACCCTGATCCGCGAACACCGGGTCAGCCACTTGTGCGGCGCGCCGATCGTGCTCAACGCCCTGGTCAACATGCCCGAGGCGGCCAAGGCGGCCATCGAGCACCCGGTCCAGGCCATGGTTGCCGGCGCCGCGCCACCGGCCAAGGTCATCGGTGCCGTCGAAGAGATGGGCATCCAGGTCACCCACACCTACGGCCTGACCGAGGTCTACGGCCCGGTCACCGTGTGTGCCTGGCATGACGAATGGGATGACTTGACGCTGGAAGAACGCGCGCGCATCAAGTCACGCCAGGGCGTACGCTACCCGACCCTGGACGGCCTGATGGTTGCCGACCCGCAAACCCTCGAACCTGTGCCACGCGACGGCAACACCCTGGGCGAGATCTTCATGCGCGGCAACACGGTGATGAAGGGCTACCTGAAAAACCCCGAAGCCACCGCCGAAGCCTTCCGGGGTGGCTGGTTCCACACCGGCGACCTGGCCGTGTGGCATGCCGACGGGT
>NZ_JABMCW010000542.1:0-2443 GCF_013179705.1 Pseudomonas sp. CM25
GGTCGGCGTACAGGCTGCGCAGGTCTTCGCTGCCCGCCTGTGCTTCGAGGGTTGAGCGGCGCCCTTGTTCCGGCGCCTTGCTGACCCGGTTGACGATACCGCCCTGGCTGCCACGGCCATACAGCACTGCCGCCGGCCCCTTCAGTACCTCGACCCGCTCGATGTTGTGCAGGTCGCGGATGTACTGGCTGTCATCGCGAATCCCGTCCAGGTAGAAGTCGTTGCTGGCGTCGAAGCCGCGAATGCGCACGCTGTCGAAGCGGGTGTCGGCGCCGCTGCTGACGTTGGGGATGCCTTCCAGTGCCTTGCCCAGGGTATTGCTGCCGTAGTCCAGTACGTTGGCGGTCTTCACGCTGTCGATGGCCTGCGGCACGTAACGCACCGGCGTCGAGGTGCGGGTGGCGGTGCTCACCTCCTTGACCTGTGGGTTGTCCCTCTCGCGTTCACTGTCGGCGGTGACAGAGAGTTCCGGCAGGGTAGTGGAAGCGGCGCTTGCCAGGCTGGCGCTGACCAGCAGCGACAGGCCAAGCGTGAGGGGGGAAAGGCGGCAGGGAACAAGCATGGACACATCCGGACCGGGGCAGGTGGAAAAGAGGTGCGAATGGTAATGCTTGCTATTTGCTCCTGCTCGACTATTTGTAAAGGCTTGTCTTTACATATGTATCACTTTGTAAATATGCCTTAAGAGGGTGATGGCCGCCCCAGATATTCGTCCGATTAGTCAGGAAGACAAATCCTACAAAAGACAAAATTCCCGCCTACAGCGCGATCATGCGTGGAAATGCCCCGTGACAACGCTTTATTTTGGTTATATCAACCTGCATTTCACGTTTTTTTGACATTTGTAATCGCGCGCGGCTAGGATTCGGCCACGGCCTGCCGTGCAGGCCCGCCAGTGTGGATCCGCATAGCGTCGAACCTACGAAGGGGCGTTGGTTCCTGGCGTCAAATTGCGCAGTGTTTTTGATTAATAATTTAGGAAAACAACATGTTGAAAACCAGGATCAGCCTGGTCGCTCTGGCGATGATCGCCGCGACCCAGGCCCAGGCCAATGAGCAGGCCGACAGCAAGGGCTTCATCGAGGACAGCCACGCCAACGTCCTTCTGCGCAACGCCTACATCAACCGTGACAAGAAACACGGCACCGACGACCAGATCGAATGGGGCCAGGCGGTCATCGCCAACTTCTCCTCCGGTTTCACCCAGGGCACCGTCGGCGTCGGTGTCGACGCATTCGGCCTGTACGCCCTGCGCCTTGACGGCGGCAAAGGCCACAACGGTGGCGGTGGCGTCGACTTCTTCAAACCGCACGAAACCACCAACGCCGATGGCAATGCCAGCTCGCCGCACAACCTGGCCCGTGGTGGCGCTGCCGTGAAATTCCGCATCTCCAACACCGTGCTGAAGTACGGTGACCAGATGCCGGCCCTGCCAGTGCTGCAGTACGACGATGCACGCCTGCTGCCAGAAAGCTTCACCGGTACCCTGATCACCTCGAAAGAAATCGAGGGCCTGGAACTGAACGCCGGCCGCTTCACCCAGGAAGCGCGCAAGAGCGCCGAGCGCCGTGACGGTGGTGGCCTGAAGTCGATCAATGTCCTTGGTGGTAGCTACAAGTTCACCGACAACTTCAGCGGCTCGCTGTACACCGCCGACAACGAAGACGTGATGCGCAAGCACTACCTGGGCCTGAACTACGTCTTCCCGATCGCCAGCGACCAGTCGCTGACCCTGGATTTCAACGGCTACAAGTCGGACATCAACAACAAGTTCGTCAAGGCTGCAGGGCTGAACGGCGACTCCAACACCATCTGGAGCCTGGCCGCCACCTACGCCTACGGTGCGCACTCGTTCACCCTGGCGCACCAGCGCAGCACCGGCAGCACCGGCTACAACTACGGCTTCTACCAGAACGCCGGCGGCGTGGGTGACGGTGGCTCGACCATCTACCTGGCCAACTCGTACTGGTCCGACTTCAACGCCGAAGACGAGCGCTCCTGGCAGCTGGGCTACGGCCTGGACTTTGGTGCCTACGGCATCCCGGGCCTGACCTACAAGCTGGCCTACGTGGTGGGTGACAACATCAACACCCGCAACGTTGCCAACCCACAGGGCTTCGGCGAGGGTAAAGAGCGCGAGATCTTCAACCAGATCCGTTACGTGGTGCAGGACGGCCCGGCCAAGGACCTGTCGGTCAAGCTGCGTAGCTCGTTCCTGCGTACCAACAACGCCGTGCAGCAGAACGGTTACAACGACGACGGCAACGAAGTCCGCGTATTCGTCGAGTACCCGATCAGCATCTTCTGATCCTGATCTGATGGTCTGGGGCTGCCTTGCGGCCCCAGGCTTTCATGCCGGCTCGGCAGCCCTGCGCCGAACCCCTGCAGCCCGCACTTCCCCTTCCCCGGTCTCCGGCGCAAAGCTGTCGCTACGTGCCATCCG
>NZ_JABMCW010000543.1:0-2439 GCF_013179705.1 Pseudomonas sp. CM25
CCAGACATGTTCGACAGCGCCGAGCGCAAGGCCGCGTTCGAGGCCGTGGCCGGCAAGGCACGGCTGATGCGTTATGGCGGCGATTGCTATGCCTACTGCATGTTGGCGTCGGGCTTTGTGGACGTGATCGTCGAGGCCAGCCTGCAGCCGTATGACGTGCAGGCATTGATGCCGATCATCGAAGCGGCGGGTGGGGTGATCACTGCCTGGGATGGCAGCAGCGCGCAGAATGGCGGGTGTGTGGTGGCCTGTGGCGACCCGGTGCTGCATGCGCAGGTGGTGGAGCTGTTGCGTCACGCCATGTAAGGAATGTGTGTCTGAACAGGCCAGCACAGGTTGCCAATATCCCCAACCACTGCACTTTTTCCGATTTCCGGGCTCTATGCTTGGCCAGGCTGCTCTGATCCCCAGTACAGCCGCCGAATATCGACCCGGTGCCGATGGTTGCAAGCTACCTGAACGTCCTCCCGCGCCTGTTGCTGGCAGGCGCCCTCACATGCCTGGGCGCCTGCACCCACGAGCAAGGCCGTGACATCGTCAGCCAGTTCGGCAACGGCAAGCCCAGCGAGCTGTTCCAGACCAGCGTCGACCGCCTGGCCACGCTGTCGATGCGCGACAACCTGCAAAGCCTGTACCTGCTGATGAACAAGCTGTACCTGCGCAACCCCAACCAGTGGAAGATGTCTGGCTACGTCGACGCCGCCACCGCAGAGCGGCAGATCCGCATCGCCATCGAACAGCGGCAACCCTTGCCGCAATTGGGCAATCGCCGCGACCTGGCGGCCTTGAGCTACGCCCTGAGCCCGGAGTTTCGCGGTGACCGCGTCGGTGCTTTCATCTACGCCATCGGCAGCATGCTGATTACCGCGCACGGTGGGCGTACCGAGTTCTACATGACCGATACCATTGACCCGCTGTTCATCAACAACGCGGCGCGCAATATCGAGAAGGCGACGTGGATGCTCAGCCAGCGGCAGGATGCCAATGGCGTGCTGTTGCTGTTCTCCAACGAGATTTCGGAGGAGGGCAGCAACCTGAGTTTTGCGGTGGAGTTCGGCAAAATCGTCGCGCGGCTGGATTTGCTGGCCGAGTTGCTGGATGAGCGCTATCGGCGGATCGGGTTGAATTACGCGCAAAGCCTGCTGTTGATGAACTTTTTGCCGGTGCAGTGACTTCAGAGCAATGCCTGGATGGCACGCCGGTAGCGCTGACCGGCCAGGCTCATGCTGTTGTTGTGCGTAGCCCCCGGCACCAGCAACAGCGTTTTTGGCTGGTGGGCGGCATCGAACAGCTGCTGGCTGAAACGCGGCGGCACGAAGCGGTCATCCAGCCCATGTACCAGCAAAACCGGCAGGCCGACATCCTTGATCTTGTCCAGCGAGTCGAACTTTTGCGACATCAACCAGCGTACCGGGAGTGAAGTATTGGCGACCGCAGCGGCGGCGTCGCCCAATGAGGTGAAAGTGGATTCAAGGATCAGGCCGCGTGCAGGTGCCTTGGCACCGTTTTCTTGCGCCTCACGCGCCAGCTCACTGGCCAGTTCCACCGCCACTGCGCCGCCCAGCGAATGGCCGAAGATCAGGCGCTTGCCGGCATCCGGCTGGAGCTGGGCGAAGCGTTCCCAGGCGATGCGTGCATCCTCGTAGACGGTTGCTTCGGATGGCAGGCCGCCACGGCTCTGGCCAAAGCCGCGGTAATCCACAGCCAGCACCGAATAGCCCATGGCATGCAGCTGCTCGATACGGAACAACTGGCCGGTAAGGTTCCAGCGCACGCCGTGCAGGTAGAGGATGGCCGGGGCATTGGCGCGTTTGGCCGGCTACCACCAGGCGTGCAGGCTCTGGTTGTCAGTGAAACTGCGCGGGCGCAGGTCGAGTTCCTGCACATCGTTGGGCAGGCCGCGGAACCAGCTGGCCTGGCCGGGTTCGATGCGAAACACCAGTTCGCGTTCCTTGCACTGCAGGACCGCGCAACTGGTGGGCAGGCCGATGACCAGCAGGCTGGCGCACAGCCAGGTAAGCCAGCGGCGGCGCAGGTGGATGAGGAAGAGGGTGGACATGGAGGCTTTTTTAGCAGATGCGCTCGGGTTGATGTGGGAAAGCAGCCGAATGGCGGGGAGGGTTTGATAACAAGTTGTGTCTGGGGTTATGGGTTCAAAGGCTGCGCAAAGATTCAAGCAACGGCCGAAACTCATCCAGCAACCAGTCACGCAACCGCCGGCAGCTGGACTCATGTTCCTTGTCCTCATTGAAGGCCAGGAAATGGAAGGTGTCCTTGAGTACCAGTTCCTCTTCCACCGGCCTCACCAGCAGCCCTTGGGCAACCAGCGGCGCCACCAGGTGGTGCCAGCCCAGCGCCACGCCCTGATTGCCCAGGGCCAGCTGTACCAGCAGGTTGTAGTCGTTGGCATTGAAAAAGTGCGGCGCCGTGTTGGCGCGG
>NZ_JABMCW010000544.1:0-2427 GCF_013179705.1 Pseudomonas sp. CM25
GCTGGCCCAGCCGTCGGCCAGCATTTCGGTCGGCACGCTGCCGAGGAAGGCCAGTTGCAGCAGGGCGTAGATCGCGGTGGACAGCAGCACCGAGAGGATCAGCGCAATCGGGATGGTGCGCTGCGGGTTTTTCACTTCGCTGGCTACCGAAATGATCGGCGTCAGGCCCAGGTAGGCGAAGATGATGCCGCCAGCCGACACGGCCATTTCCACGCCCGACAGGCCGAACGGAGCAAAGCCCTGGACCTCGAAGTTTTCCGGCTTGAAGAAGGTGAACAGCACGCCGATCACCAGCAGCGGCACGATGAACTTGAACACGCTGACCAGGTTGTTGGCCTTGGCAAAGGTTTTCACGCTGCGGTAGTTGAGGAAGAAGAACAACCCCAGCAAGGCGAACTGCACCAGCCAGCCGAGCACGGTCGGGTCGCTGGAGCCGGCTTTGGTCAGTTCGGGGAACCAGGCGGCGGCGTATTGGCGCGAGGCGACCACTTCGATGGCGATCAGGCTGGAAAAGGCGATCAGGGTGATGAAGCCCATCAGGTAACCCAGCAGCGGGCCGTGCGAGTACACCGGGTAGCGCACCACGCCGCCAGCGCGGGGCAGGGCGGCGCCCAGTTCGCAGTAGACGATGCCCAGCAACAGGACGGCGAAGCCGCCGAGGAACCAGGAGAGGATGCCGGCCGGGCCGGCGATGGCCGAGACGTGGCTGGCGGCGAACAGCCAGCCGGAGCCGAAGATGGCTCCCAGGCCGATGAAAGTGAGGTCGAGCAACGACAGCTGTTTCTTGAATTTGCCTGACATGGGTTCGCCTTTTTGTTGGTTATTGGATAGGCAGGTCTGATGTCACGAGGTGCGGCTTTCTGGGCCGCGCTCTTGTTGCATGTGGGCGGCTTGCGTGGGGCATAGAATGGGCCGATCGGGGCGAGGGTTCTTGATGGTTTTCTGCAAGGGGCATGACGAAATCGGCACAGTTGCAAAAAATTTGTGGCGGGGTTGAAGGCCGGTGGATAGGCTGAAAGCCATACCGCGCAAGGGCTGTAGAGATTCAATCGGTGCACCGGCCTCTTCGCGGGTAAACCCGCTCCCACAGGTCCTGCGTGGCCTTCGAAAGCTGCGAGGTGAGTATGGGAGCGGGTTCACCCGCGAAGAGGCCGACACAGCAAACCGAGATAAAGCAGATGACCGTCACCCCCCTGGCAACCCTGTACCAGTCCCTCGATCAGCACCGTCCCGCCACCCTCGAGGCTCTGCTGGTCGGTGTCTCGCTGCTGCTGCCGATCCTCGACGCCATCCCCAACGCCGCAATCTTCATCAAGGACCCGGCCGCCCGCTACGTGCTGGCCAACAACACCCTGGTCCAGCGCTGCGGCCTCAAGCGCCTGCAGCCGTTGCTGGGCAAGACCAGCGCCGAAGTGTTCCCGGCACAGCTGGGCCCCGGCTACACCGAGCAGGACCGCCGCGTACTCAAGGAAGGGCTGGTGCTGGAAGACCAACTGGAGCTGCATCTTTATGGCAGCCGCGAACCCGGCTGGTGCCTGACCCACAAGCGCCCGCTGCACAACCAGGCCGGGGAGATCATCGGCCTGGTCGGCATATCGGTCGACCTGCAGTCAGCCGCCGACAGCCACCCCGCCTACCAGCGCCTTGCCGCCGTCGACGAACACATCCGCCAACACTTCCACCAGCCGATCAGCATGCGCGAGCTGACCCGCATCGCCGGCATTTCCGTGGCTCAGCTGGAGCGCTATTGCAAGCGGGTGTTCCACCTCACACCCCGGCAGATGATTCACAAGGCGCGTCTGGAACATGCCCATCGCCTGCTGCATTCAGAGCTGCCGATTACCGAGGTGGCAATGCGCTGCGGCTACACCGACCACAGCGCGTTCAGCCGCCAGTTCAAGCAACTGACCGGCTTTACCCCGCGCCAGTACCGCCAGGCGACCGGTGATCAGCTGGCCTGAAACAGCGCCCGCGCCTCGTCAAAGCACTGCTCGGCAATCGCCGAACGCGGCTCGCTGCGGCGCAGCAGCAGGCCCACTTGGCTATGAATGGCGGCGTCGGCCACCGGCAGGATGCGCAAGTGCTCGCTGAGGTCTTCCAGGCCGCAGTCCAGCGGCATGATCGCGCAGCACATGCCGGTGTTGATGGCCTGGATCAGCTGGAAGCTCGAGTCGCTTTCCAGCACTGCATTGGGCTCCAGGCCACGGCTGCGGAAGCTCAGGTCCAGCGACTGGCGGTAGTGCATGCCTTTGCTCAGCAACCCCAGCGGAATGTCGCCGAGTTCGTCCCAGCGCAAGCTGTCGCTGGCAAACCGGAAGTGCCGGGTGTCATGCAGCAGGCCCATGGTGGTGATGCCCAATTCGATCACTTCGAAGAAGCTGGTGTTGACCTGGTCCAGGTAGCAGATGCCCAGATCGAGCTGGTTGC
>NZ_JABMCW010000545.1:0-2419 GCF_013179705.1 Pseudomonas sp. CM25
CGCAGTACCTGGCCAACCTCGGTTTCCAGCCCACCGGCGCGCAGCAGCGGGTGGCCAACGAAATTGCCTATGACCTGAGCCAGCACGAACCGATGCTGCGCCTGGTGCAGGGTGACGTGGGCGCCGGCAAGACCGTGGTCGCCGCCCTGGCTGCGCTGCAAGCGCTGGAGGCCGGCTACCAGGTGGCGTTGATGGCGCCCACCGAGATCCTCGCCGAGCAGCACTACATCACCTTCAAGCGCTGGCTCGAACCGCTGGGCATCGAAGTCGCCTGGCTGGCCGGCAAGCTCAAGGGCAAGGCCCGGGTCAGCGCCCTGGAGCAGATTGCCAACGGCGCACCCATGGTGGTCGGCACCCATGCGCTGTTCCAGGAAGAAGTGAAGTTCAAGCATCTGGCACTGGCGATCATCGACGAACAGCACCGGTTCGGCGTGCAGCAACGTCTGGCCCTGCGCAAGAAAGGCGTGGCCGGCGAGATGTGCCCGCACCAGCTGATCATGACCGCGACGCCCATCCCGCGGACCCTGGCGATGAGCGCCTACGCCGACCTGGACACCTCGGTACTGGACGAACTACCCCCCGGGCGCACCCCGGTGAACACGGTACTGGTGGTCGACAGCCGGCGCTTCGAAGTGGTCGAGCGGGTCCGCGCGGCCTGCGCCGAGGGGCGCCAGGCCTACTGGGTGTGCACCCTGATCGAAGAGTCCGAAGAACTGACCTGCCAGGCGGCAGAAAGCACCTACGAGGAGCTTGGCAGCGCCCTGGGCGAGCTGCGGGTGGGGTTGATCCACGGGCGAATGAAGCCGGCGGAAAAAGCCGAGATCATGGCCGAGTTCAAAGCCGGCAACCTGCAGTTGCTGGTCGCCACCACGGTCATCGAGGTGGGCGTGGACGTGCCCAATGCCAGCCTGATGATCATCGAGAACCCCGAGCGCCTGGGCCTGGCTCAGTTGCACCAGCTGCGCGGCCGGGTAGGCCGGGGCAGCGCCGTCAGCCATTGCGTGCTGCTGTACCACCCGCCGTTGTCGCAGATCGGCCGCGAGCGGTTGGGCATCATGCGCGAAACCAACGATGGCTTCATCATCGCCGAAAAAGACCTGGAGCTGCGTGGTCCGGGCGAGATGCTGGGCACTCGCCAGACCGGCCTGCTGCAGTTCAAGGTCGCCGACCTGATGCGCGACGCCGACCTGCTGCCGGCCGTGCGTGACGCGGCACAGGCGCTGATCGCACGCTGGCCCGATCATGTCAGCCCGCTGCTCGACCGCTGGCTGCGGCACGGCCAGCAATATGGCCAAGTGTGACGCCAGTCCCAGAATGGATCCAGATTTGCCCCGGGGCTGGTTATACTTCGCGTTTAAAAGAATCAGTGGATACGGACCATGACTGAAGTTGCCCTGGACACCGCAACCCCACATGCACCCTCTGTCATCAGGCTGCTGCTCGACAAGCTTGGCGTAGCCTACCGCGAGGTGGCCGAAGATTCGCACTTGCCGGCAGCGTCGCGGGTACAGGCCGTGCTGCTCGACGACGAGATCGGCGCCCTGATGGTGCTGTTCCCGCAGAGCCAACTGCTGGACCTGAACCGGCTGACGGAACTGACCGGCCGCAAGCTGACTGCGGTGTCGATGCCTCGCCTGAAGCAGATGCTCGACAAGCACCAGCTCAAGGCCCTGCCGGGCATACCGGCCCTGACCAGCTCACCGAGCCAGTACGAAAAAACCCTGCTCGACGTCGAAACCGTCTACATCCAGTCCGGCGAAGCCGGCCTGTTGCTGGCAATCGAGCGTGCGCATTTCAAGCGGATGCTGGCCAAGGCCAGTGCCAGCTCGTTTGGGCAGGAGGTCGAGGCGATCAACCCCAACCTCGATCGCCCCGATGATGACACCCACGAAATCAGCCAGGCGGTACAAGCCTTTACGGCCCGGCGAATCCAGAAACGCCTGGAAGAAACCATCGAAATTCCGCCGCTGGCCGACACCGCACAGAAGATCATCAAGCTGCGGGTAGACCCTAACGCCAGCATCGACGACATCACCGGCGTGGTCGAAACCGACCCGGCGCTGGCGGCGCAGGTAGTGAGTTGGGCGGCATCGCCTTACTACGCCTCCCCGGGCAAGATCCGCTCGGTGGAAGACGCCATCGTGCGCGTGCTGGGCTTCGACCTGGTGATCAACCTGGCTCTGGGCCTGGCACTGGGCAAAACCCTGAGCTTGCCGAAAGACCACCCGCAACAGGCCACGCCTTACTGGCAGCAATCGATCTACACCGCCGCGATCATCGAAGGCCTGACCCGCGCCATGCCACGGGCTGAACGCCCCGAGGCGGGCCTGACCTACCTGGCCGGCCTGCTGCACAACTTTGGCTACCTGCTGCTGGCGCACGTGTTCCCGCCACACTTTTCGCTGATCTGCCGCCACCT
>NZ_JABMCW010000546.1:0-2408 GCF_013179705.1 Pseudomonas sp. CM25
CACCACTTCCAGGCGTACTCGATTTCGTCCTTGCGCACAAACAGGTTCTGGTTGCCGCGCATCACTTCGAGCAGCAGCCGCTCGTAGGCATCCGGAATCCTTGTACTGCGCCAGGTGTCGGAAAAATTCAGCTGCAACGGGCCGCTGCGCAGTTGCATGCCCTTGTCCAGGCCCTGCTCCTTGGTCATCACCCGTAAAGAAATGCCTTCGTCCGGTTGCAGGCGGATGATCAGCTTGTTACCGATTTGCAAACGCTGTTCCGGGGCGAAGATGTAGTGCGGTGTTTCCTTGAAATGGATGACAATCTGCGACAGCTTCTGCGGCATGCGCTTGCCGGTGCGCAGGTAGAACGGCACGCCGGACCAGCGCCAGTTGCGAATGTCTGCGCGCAGCGCGACGAAGGTTTCGGTGTCGCTCTGGGCGTTGGCGTTGTCTTCTTCAAGGTAGCCAGGTACCGGCTTGCCTTCGCTGTAGCCGGCAATGTACTGGCCACGCACCACACGCGTGCTCAGCCCATCGCCGGTGATTGGCGCCAGGGCCTTGAGCACTTTTACCTTCTCGTCGCGAATGGCATCGGCAGACAGTTCGCTGGGCGGGTCCATGGCGATCAGGCACAGCAGCTGCAACAGGTGATTCTGGATCATGTCACGCAGCTGGCCGGCCTTGTCGAAGTAGCCCCAGCGGCCCTCGATGCCGACTTTTTCGGCAACCGTGATCTCCACATGGGAGATGGAATTCTGGTTCCACTGGGTTTCGAACAGGCTGTTGGCAAAGCGCAGGGCAATCAGGTTCTGCACCGTTTCCTTGCCCAGGTAATGGTCGATACGGTACACCCGGTTTTCGGGGAAGAACCGCGCCACGGCATCGTTGACCCGGCGCGACGATTCCAGGTCGTGGCCGATCGGTTTTTCCAGCACCACCCGGGTGCGTTGGGCCAGCCCGGCCTTGTCGAGGTTTTCGCAGATGGCCCCGTACACCGCCGCGGCAGTGGCGAAATAGGCGATCAGCGGTAGTTCGCCTGGCAGTTGCCCGGCCAGCGCCTGGTAACCCTCGGGTTGCAGAAAATCCAGGTGCTGGTAGCCCAGGCGACCCAGAAAGCGGCCCAGCGCAGCAGGCTCGATATCCGCCTCGGGCACATGCCGGCGCAAGTGTGCTTCGATAGTGTTCAGGTGGTCCTGCGCACTGCCTGCCTCGCGGGCCAGCGCCAGCAGGCGGGTATCAGCGTGCAGCAGGTTGGCACGGTCGAGTTGGTAGAGCGCAGGAAACAGCTTGCGCAATGCCAGGTCGCCCAAGGCGCCAAACAGGGCAAAGGTGCAAGGTTCGACACTGATCGCAGCCATGATGTTGGTTCTTTCCTAAAGTTGTACTAGGAATACCGCTTTCACATACGGTTTTCAAGGGTAAATGTAGTAAAAACCACAACATTACCCACAAGTGTTACAGACAAGTGGTACGTCAACCGTACCGACAGTACGATAGACGACCCTGCAAAAAGCCTGCTGCTCCCACAGCCGGCTGCCTTCCCGACCCAAGGACACACCCATGGACCGCGTGCGAAACCTCCTGGAACAGATCCAGGGACGCCTGGACGAGCTGAACAAGGCCGAACGCAAAGTCGCCGAAGTCATCCTGCTCAACCCGCAACAAGCTACCCGTTTCAGCATCGCTGCGCTGGCTCAGGCGGCCAAGGTCAGCGAACCGACCGTCAACCGCTTCTGCCGGTCGTTCGGCGTCAGCGGCTACCCGGAACTCAAGCTGCAGCTGGCACAGAGCCTGGCCAGCGGCGCCGCCTACGTCAGCCGCGCAGTAGAGGCCGACGACGACCCGGCAGCCTATACCCAGAAGATCTTCGCCAGTGCCATCGCCTCGCTCGACAGCGCCTGCCAGCAGCTCGACCCGCAGCAGGTCAGCCGTGCCGTGGACATGATGATCCAGGCCCGGCAGATCCACTTCTTCGGCCTCGGCGCCTCGGCACCGGTCGCCCTGGACGCGCAGCACAAGTTCTTCCGCTTCAACCTGGCGGTGTCGGCCCACGCCGACGTGCTGATGCAGCGCATGCTGGCCTCGGTGGCCCACACCGGTGACCTGTTCGTGATCATTTCCTACACCGGGCGCACCCGGGAACTGGTCGAAGTGGCCCGCCTGGCCCGCGAAAACGGCGCCTCGGTGCTGGGCCTGACCGCCGCCGGCTCGCCGCTGGCCAACGCTTGCAGCCTGAGCCTGCATATTCCGCTACCTGAAGACACCGACATCTACATGCCGATGACCTCGAGGATCATCCAGCTGACCGTGCTCGATGTGCTGGCCACCGGCATGACCTTGCGCCGCGGTGTGGATTTCCAGCCGCACCTGCGCAAGATCAAGGAAAGCCTCAACGCCAGCCGCTACCCGATCGAGGACGACGAACT
>NZ_JABMCW010000547.1:0-2386 GCF_013179705.1 Pseudomonas sp. CM25
TGTGCTGTCGATCAACTGCCCGCTGACAGCAGAAACCCACAACCTGATCGATGCGCCGCAACTGGCGCTGATGAAACCCGACGCCCTCGTGATCAACACCGGCCGTGGTGGTGTGGTCAACGAAGCGGCGCTGATCCAGGCACTGCAGCAAGACCGCCTGGGTGGCGTGGCACTGGACGTGGTCGAAGTCGAGCCGCTGCACCCAAGCAACCCGCTGTTCCAGCTGATCGAGCGCGACGACTTCCTGCTCAACCCGCATATCGCCTGGAGCAGCGAAGACGCCATGCAGCAGCTGATGGACAGCGCCGTGGACAACATCAGCGACTTCGTCGCCCGCCAGCTTTCTGCCAAAAGGATCCGCAGCGCATGACCCTCGTTACCAAAAGCAGCTACGTCGACGGCACTTTCGTTGCGCTCGGCAGCAGCGCCGACATCCTGGAAAACCGCAACCCGTCCAACCCGGGTGAAGTGGTCGAACGCTTCGAGCGCGCCGACCAGCGGCTGACCGAACAGGCCATCGCTGCTGCGCGTCGGGCGCAGCCGGCCTGGGCACACAGCAACCCGCAGCAGCGCGCCGATGCGCTGGATTTTATCGGCACCGAGATTCTTGCCCGCCGTGAAGAGCTCGCCGTGCTGCTGGCCCGCGAAGAAGGCAAGATCGTTCGCGAAGCCCTGGGCGAAGTGGACCGCGCCGGGCGCTCGTTCAAGTTCTACGCCCAGGAAGCCTTGCGCGCTGAAGGTGAGAAGTACCAGTCGGTGCGCCAGGACGTCGGCATCGATGTGTTCACCCAGCCGCTGGGCGTGGTCGGCATCATCGCCCCCTGGAACTTCCCCATTGCCATCCCGGCGTGGAAGATCGCCCCGGCCCTGTGCTTTGGCAACTGCGTGGTGTTCAAACCCGCCGAACTGGTGCCCTCCTCGGCCTGGGCCCTGGCCGAAATCATCGCCCGGGCCGGTTTGCCGGCTGGGGTGTTCAACATGCTGATCGGCCCAGGGCGCAGCGTGGGTGACACGATCATTCGTTCACCACTGGTCGATGGCATCAGCTTTACCGGTTCCGAGCACACCGGCCGGCAGATCGCTCGCCTGGCCGCCGAAGGGATGAAAAAGGTGCAGCTGGAGATGGGCGGCAAGAACCCGCTGGTGGTGCTCGACGATGCCGACCTGGAGCAGGCAGTGGACGTGGCGCTGAACGGCTCGTTCTACAGCACCGGCCAACGCTGCACCGCCAGCTCGCGGGTGATCGTGACCGAAGGCATTCACGATGCCTTTGTCGCGCGCCTGGCCGAACGTACCCGGGCGCTGAAGGTGGGGGATGCACTGCAGGCCAGCACAGATATCGGGCCGGTGGTCGACAGCCGGCAGCTGGAGCAAAACCTGTCGTATGTGGCTGCGGGCCTTGAACAGGGTGCGAAGCGGGTGTGTGGCGGCGAGCGTATCGACAACCAGGCGGGGGCATATTTCTTTACCCCGGCACTGTTCACCGAGGTCACCCCGGACATGCGCATCTACCGCGAGGAAATCTTCGGGCCGGTGCTGAGTGTGCTCAAGGTGGGTGACTATGAGGCAGCGCTCGCTGCGGCTGAAGACACAGCGTTTGGTTTGTCCGCCGGTATTGTCACCACGTCGCTGCGCCATGCCGAGCACTTCAAGCGCAACAGTTCGGCGGGGATGGTGATGGTGAACTTGCCTACGGCCGGGGTGGATTATCACGTACCGTTTGGCGGCAATGGTGCATCTAGCCTGGGATCGCGTGAGCAAGGTACGCATGCGCGGCAGTTCTTCACCCGGGTCAAGACCACTTATCAGTTGGCCTGATCGGGGCCGGGGGCCGCTTGGCGACCCATCGCGACACAAGGCCGCTCCTACAGAGGGCTGTCGCAGTCAAAGCAGCATCGGCAATCTCCAGCACGGCCCAGGGAACTACCTGCACTCCTGCACCCTCTTATTCACTGAGTGGTTTATTTCCTTGGGCTTCACGCTACTGGAGAACACGACATGCGCCACCTACTCCTCGCCCCTGCGCTGCTGCTCCTGCTGCCTGCCGGTGCCGCCCTGGCCCGCGTCGATGCGGGCGACGTCGCCACCTCGGCCGGTGTTTCCGCCTCGTTGTACTCGACCTTCAAGGACGACAAACGGATCATCCCGGCCCGTGACGAGCTCTCTGCCTTTGTTGCCAGTGGCGGGGCTATCCGTGGCGCCTATGTGGAGTCTGCGCTGGAACAGGCCCGCAAGGACCATCCGGGGTTGCAGGCCAACGATGAAGAGCTGGCCCGCGCAATCCTCTCGCAGGATGACCGCATAGCCGACCATTGAGTAAACCTGCACCGGCCCTTTCGCGGGCAGGCCCGCCCCCACAGCCCTCAGGCCGACGCGGTCCCTGTGG
>NZ_JABMCW010000548.1:0-2385 GCF_013179705.1 Pseudomonas sp. CM25
CTACAAGCGCCCCTATCCGATTTCTGCCGAAGAAGAGCGGCGTCGGCAAAAGGAGCGCGAAGAGCATCTGCAGCGGCAGATCAACGACCTATGGCGCACCATCCCGAAAAGCGCCGAGAAGGGTAACGAACGCGATGATGCGCGCTTCCCCAGCGAACCGCAGGAAAACATCCTGTATTTCATCGAGAAGAACGCCCCTCTGCTAGAGCCCTGGCAGCGTGAAGTAGTGCGCATCGTGCGCAAGATCGCCCAGTACTTCTACCCGCAGCGCCAGACCCAGGTAATGAACGAAGGCTGGGCGACGTTCTGGCACTACACCCTGATGAACGACCTGTACGACGAGGGGCTGATCACCGAAGGGTTCATGATGGAGTTCTTGCAGTCGCATACCAGCGTGGTGTTCCAGCCTGGTTTCGACAGCCCGTATTACAACGGCATCAACCCGTACGCGCTGGGCTTTGCGATGTACACCGACATACGTCGCATCTGCGAAAACCCAACCGAAGAAGATCGCCACTGGTTCCCCGACATTGCCGGCAGTGATTGGCTTTCTACCATCAAGTTTGCCATGAGCAGCTTCAAGGACGAGAGCTTCATACTGCAGTACCTGTCGCCCAAGGTGATGCGCGATCTCAAGCTGTTCAGCATCCTCGATGATGACCAGCGTGACGATCTGCTGGTACCCGCTATCCACGACGAAAGCGGCTATCGGTTCATTCGCGAGCAACTCGCGGCGCAATACAATCTGGGCAACCGTGAGCCGAACGTACAGATCTGGAGCGTTGACCGCCGCGGCGACCGCTCCCTGACCCTGCGCCACCAGCAGCATAACCGCAAACCGCTAGGCGAATCGACCGAGGAAGTGCTCAAGCATCTGCACCGCCTGTGGGGCTTCGACATCCACCTGGAAACCGTGCAAGGCGACCAGGTGATGAAGACCCATCATATGCCACCGCGCGGCGAGCACGGCGAAAGCGCCGACTACGGCCGCATGGACCTGGCAGTCATCCACCACCTCTAGCGCTACGCCATGGCTGCCGACGGGTTATCCTGTCGGCAGTTATGGAGAGCTGCACATGCACATCTACAAAGTCGGCGGCGCCGTGCGCGACCGCCTGCTCGGCCGCCCTGTCAGCGATATCGACTGGCTGGTGGTCGGCGCCACCGTCGAAGAAATGCACGCCAAGGGCTATCGGCCGGTCGGTGCCGACTTCCCGGTGTTTCTGCATCCGAAAACCGGCGAGGAATACGCCCTGGCGCGCACCGAGCGCAAGAGCGGGCGTGGCTATGGCGGGTTCACCTTCCACGCCAGCCCTGATGTCACGTTGGAAGAAGACCTGACTCGGCGCGACCTGACCATCAATGCAATAGCTGAGGATGAAGCGGGTACGCTGTACGACCCGTACCATGGTCAAACCGACCTGGAAAACCGTATTTTACGCCACGTTTCTCCGGCATTCGCCGAAGATCCGCTGCGCGTGCTGCGTGTCGCACGCTTTGCTGCCCGCTATGCGCCGCTGGGGTTCCGGGTTGCCGAGGAAACCTTGGAGCTAATGCGCCAGATCAGTGCCTCCGGTGAGTTGCAGGCGCTGACTGCCGAACGTAGCTGGAAGGAAATCGAACGCGCGCTGATGGAGGCGCAGCCCCAAGTGTTTTTCCAGGTGCTGGGGGCCTGCAATGCCCTGCAAGAGCTGCTGCCTGAGCTTCAGGCTGCCCCGCAGGCCCTGGCGGCGCTGGAGCAGGCTGCAGCGCATGGGCAGCCCTTGCACGTGCGCTGGGCCTGCCTGCTGCGGCTGTTGCCGCCTGCCTCGATCAAAGCCGTCAACCAGCGCCTGAAGGCGCCGCGGGAGTGCCAGGAGCTGGCATTGCTGACGGGGGAATGCTTGGCGCTGGCTGATAAGGCGCTAGAGCTGCCTGCCAGCGCGCTGCTGGAATTGCTGCAGAAATTCGATGTGTATCGGCGACCGCAGCGCTTCGAGGATTTCCTGATCGCTTGCGAGATGATCGCACTGGGCGAAGGCAAAGCGGGTTACCCACAAGCTGGGTATCTGCGAGGGGCGGCGGCGGCGGCACGGGCGGTGGATGTGAAGCCGCTGGTGCAGGCGGGGCTGACCGGCCAGGCACTGGGCGAGGCGCTCAAAAGCGAGCGACTGCACGCTCTCGAGGCTTACAAACTCAACTGAGTAGCGCTTCTTCCCGTGGGAGCAACTGTCTTGCGCAAAATTTATGAAGCGTGCGCTATCCCTGTGGGAGCGGCGGTGCGGCGATCCGATTTACCCGCGAAGAGGCCGGACCTGCCGGCCAATATCCTTGGGCACTCACTGTTGCCGCCGCCACCGCATTCGCGGGTAAATCGGATCGCCGCACCGCCGCTCCCACAGGGAT
>NZ_JABMCW010000549.1:0-2372 GCF_013179705.1 Pseudomonas sp. CM25
TGGCCAGCCGCATGCAGTTCCAGCATGCCCCGGCCCCTGGCCTGGAAAGCGAGCAACTGAGCGAGGAGGGCGCTGAAGTGGCGGTCGCTGCCGCGCCAGTGCGCAATGACCAGAAGCTGGGCCGCAACGAGCCGTGCTGGTGTGGCTCGGGCAAGAAGTTCAAGCATTGCCACGGGCAGATCGAGTGATCTGATCCGGTTGTTGTAACCTGAACCATCCGGGGGCCGCTGTGCGGCCCATCGCGACACAAGGCCGCTCCCACAGGAATCGCGACAACCCTGTAGGAGCGGCCTTGTGTCGCGATGGGGCGCGAAGCGGCCCCGTTTTTCGCTATCAACCGTAATTTCTAGGAGCGCTCTAATGGCTGTTGGTCTTGGTCCTTTGCCTACCCTGCACCCGGTTCCGGGTTTTGAACTCGGCATCGCTTCTGCCGGCATCAAGCGCCCGGGGCGCAAGGATGTAGTGGTCATGCGCTGCGCCGAAGGCTCCAGCGTGGCCGGCGTGTTCACCCTCAACGCCTTTTGTGCCGCGCCGGTGATCCTCTCCAAGCAACGTGTACAGGGCACCGTGCGCTATCTGCTGACCAACACCGGTAACGCCAACGCCGGTACCGGCGCCCCAGGCCTGGCCGCTGCCGAGCGTACCTGCGCCAAGCTGGCCGAGCTGGCTGGTGTGCCCGCCGAAGCGGTACTGCCATTTTCCACCGGCGTGATCGGCGAGCCGCTGCCGGTCGAGAAGATCGAAGGTGCGCTGCAGGCCGCCCTCGACAACCTGTCGGAAAACCACTGGGCGGAAGCCGCCACCGGCATCATGACCACCGACACCTTGCCCAAGGGCGCCAGCCGTCAGTTTCAACATGATGGCGTGACCGTTACCGTCACCGGCATCAGCAAAGGTGCAGGCATGATCCGCCCGAACATGGCCACCATGCTCGGCTACATCGCTACCGACGCCAAGGTGTCGCCAGCGGTGCTCAAGGACCTGATGCTCGACGGCGCCAACAAGTCGTTCAACCGCATCACCATCGATGGCGACACCTCGACCAACGACTGCTGCATGCTGATCGCCACCGGCAAGGCCAACCTGCCGGAAGTGACCGAAGCCGGCGGTGCGTTGTTTGAAGCGCTGAAAAAGGCGGTGTTCGAAGTGTGCATGGAAGTCGCCCAGGCCATCGTCCGTGACGGCGAAGGTGCCACCAAGTTCGTCACCGTGCAGGTTAACGGTGGTGGCAACCACCAGGAATGCCTGGACGTGGGCTACGCCGTGGCCCACTCGCCGCTGATCAAGACCGCCTTGTTCGCCTCTGACCCCAACTGGGGTCGTATCCTGGCAGCAGTCGGCCGTGCCGGCGTGCCAGAGCTGGATGTCAGCCTGATCGACGTGTACCTGGACAGCGTCTGCATCGCCAGCCAGGGCGGCCGCAGCCCGAGCTACACCGAAGCGCAGGGTTCGGCAGTAATGGCCCAGGAAGAGATCACCATCCGCATCGAGCTGGGCCGTGGCCAGTGCAGCGAAACCATCTGGACCACCGACCTGTCGCACGAATACGTGAAGATCAACGCCGAGTACCGTACCTGATGTGATCGGGGCCGCAACGCGGCCCCGATTTTTCCAAATGATGGAGCCGAACCATGAGCTATCACCTGATCATCGGCGACAAGCTGTACTCCTCCTGGTCGCTGCGTGGCGCCCTGGCCCTTGAGCTGGCCGGCGTGCCATACGAAGAATCCTTGATCAAACTCAATCAGCCTGACACCCGTCAGCGCCTGCTCGCGTACTCGGCTACCGGCAAGGTGCCGTTGCTCAAGACCGAGCACGGAGTGATCGCCGACTCGCTGGCGATTGCCGAATACCTCAACGAACGCCACCCCGAGGCCCAACTGTGGCCTGCCGACGTGGCTGCCCGCGCCCAGGCGCGGTCGGCGTGCGCGCAGATGCACAGCGGCTTCTTCGCCCTGCGCGGGGCCATGCCGTTCGATCTGTCGCGCGATCAGGCACTGGACAGCGTGCCGCTGGACGTGCAGATCGACATCGATCGTATGGTTGCGCTGTGGTCCGAATGTCGGGTGGTGGCCAAGGACAGCGGCCCGTTCCTGTTCGGCAAGCCGAGCCTGGCCGATGCCTTCTTCGCCCCGGTGGCTGTGCGGCTGCGTACCTACCGGGTGGAGGTACCCGCAGAGGCGGCAACCTACATCGAGACCATTTATCAGTGGCCAGCGTTCAAGGCCTGGCAGCAGGCTGGCCTGGCGGAGCGTGCAGGGTGAAACGTATTCATGTAGTAGCCGCTGTGATTCGCGGCAGCGATGGCCGCATTCTGATCGCACGCCGTGCCGACACTCAGCATCAGGGCGGCCTGTGGGAGTTTCCTGGCG
>NZ_JABMCW010000055.1:0-23188 GCF_013179705.1 Pseudomonas sp. CM25
TGCCATCCCGGTCACGAGGGATATCCAGCCTTAGCGGGCCATCACCAGTGAGTACCGTTTTGCCGCTCTTCCCATTTCGCTGGTTGGTTTCATCCTCCGGGCGCTGCGCGCCCGGTGGATAGCCCAGATGATGACCCAGTTCGGCATTCAAGGCTCGCTCTATCAGCGCCTTCTTGAATGCCGCAGAGGCTTCTTCGATGGCTTCTGCGGTCATCAGCGGAACAGCGGAAAACTGTTCCAGCAGCTCTTTCGGAACCTTTGGTAACTCTCGGAGCGGTTTTTTTTTGGTTGGCATACATGCACCTCTTACTCATGTTATGCCCGAACACAAAATTTCTGACACCCTCGCGCGGCGCTTCGCGGGTGTCCGCCACCACATCTTCATCGCCTGTCAGATCGAGCGCCGCCCACGCGGCGCTTCGCGGGTGAACCCGCTCCCACATTTGTTGCAACGTGGCCATGCCTGTGAGAAAGGGGTTGCCCGCCTTGGTGCATAGCTTGAGACAGGTGAGGCTGCAGTGGGGTCAACCGAGAAATCCAGTCAAGCCAACAAGGCTGGCAACCATGGCCTGACAGGTTTGGTGCGTTGCAACAAATGTGGGAGCGGGTTCACCCGCGAAGCGCCGCGCGGGCGGCGCTCGATCTCACAGGCGCTGAAAATGCTGCGGCAAGCACCTGGGAGCCCTGATGCGATTACAAAAACAGCAGACTTGCCCGCACACAGCCCCACACAGGCAACCCTCCAATCAGGCCGCAAACCCCCCATCCACTGTCAAACTGGCCCCGGTGATGTACCCCGCCTCAGGCCCCGCCAGGTAAGCCACGAAGCTGGCAATCTCATCGGCCTCGCCATACCGCCCGATCGCCATCAGCGGGATCAGGCTTTCGGCAAACTCGCCGCTGGCCGGGTTCATGTCGGTGTCCACCGGCCCTGGCTGCACGTTGTTCACGGTGATGCCCTGCGGCCCCAGGTCACGCGCCATGCCGCGGGTCAGGCCAACCAGCGCCGACTTGCTCATGGCATACGGCGCGCCACCGGCAAACGGCATGCGTTCGGCGTTGGTGCTGCCGATATTGATGATGCGCCCACCCTGGCCCATGTAGCGCGCCGCGGCCTGGCTGGCGACGAACACGCTGCGCACGTTGATGGCGAGGGTGCGGTCGAAGTCTGCCAGGTCAAAGTCTAGCAATGGCGCCACGGCAAGCACGCCGGCGTTGTTGACCAGGATGTCGAGCCTGCCGAAGGCCTTCACGGCGTCATCCACGGCCAATTGCACAGCAGCGGCATCGGCGCTGTCGGCGCGCAGCGCCAAGGCCTTGCCACCGGATGCCTTGACTTCATCGACGAGGGCCTTGGCCGGGCCTTCGGAACTGGCGTAGGTAAAAGCGACCTGTGCGCCTTCCTTGGCCAGGCGCCGCACGATGGCCGCACCAATGCCACGGGAACCGCCCTGTACCAGGGCCACTTTGCCTTCGAGGGTAAATTGCTTGGACATGCTCATCTCCTGCTGGAAGCCAGGCTGAAATGCCTTGGATGGGCGCAGTATCGGCGCTCGATTACCTGCTGATAAGATGGCAATCACTATCAGCAGAGTAAACCTTTGGTTGCCAATCATGGCCATGGAATCGTTCAACGCGTTGGAGTGCTTCATCCGCAGTGCCGAGGTCGGCAGTTTTGCCGAAGCCGCCAGGCGCCTCAGCATCACCCCGGCTGCCGTGGGCAAGCATGTCGCCCAGCTGGAAGCGCGGCTGGGGGTGCGGTTGTTCCAGCGTAGTACCCGCAAGCTGACCTTGACCGAAGCGGGGCAGCGTTTTCTTGGGGAGATCAGCGACAGCTTTCGCACTATCCAGTACGCCGTGGCCAACCTGGCCAGTTCCGAAGGCCAGCCTGCCGGGCTGCTGCGGGTGAGCATGGGCACGGTATTCGGGCGTTTGTATGTGTTGCCCTTGCTGGCTGAATTCCTTCGGCGCTACCCGGCCATTACCCCGGACTGGCATTTCGACAACCGCCAGGTGGACCTGATCGGCCAGGGTTTCGACGCAGCGATTGGTGGCGGTTTCGAGCTGCCGCCGGGGGTGGTGGCGCGCAAACTGACCCCCGCCCACCGGGTGCTGGTGGCGGCGCCGGGGTATCTGGATCGGCATGCACCGATCAACGACCCGCAGGTACTGCAGCGGCATGACGGCATCCTGATCCGCTCACCGCAAAGCGGGCGGGTGCGGTCGTGGCCGTTGACCAGCCGCTGGCAGGCGCAGCAGCCGCTGCAACTGCGCCAGGCGATGACCATGAGCGATTCGGATGCGGCGTGTGCGGTGGCCGAGCAGGGGTTGGGGGTGGCCCTGGTAAGCCTGCCGTTTGCCGTGCCCTACCTGCAGGCCGGGCGCCTGCGGCGGGTGTTGCCGGACTGGTACGTGGACGATGGGCATATCAGCCTGTATTTCGCCCAACACAAGCTGTTGCCCGGCAAGACCCGGGCGTTTGTCGATTTTGTCGTGGAGCAATTTGCCGAGCAGGGGTTGGCGGGACGCTTCGATGCCTTGCAAACCCTTTGACTGTGTAGCGCCTGTGCCTGTCAAGAGGCCAGTTCAGACCACATCCACTATGAACAGTACCTGCGGCCCCAGGTTCACCTCGTCATCCACCTTCTTGCCGAGCAATTGCTGCCCCAGGGGCGAGCGCGGGGTGATCACCGTCACCCGTTCATCCCCCTGGCCAATCTTCAGGCCGGCAGCCTCGGGCCCGAGGAACACCCGGCGCTGGCCGCCGTGCTCATCTTCCAGCGTCACCAGGTTGCTGACCTGCACCCCGCGCGCCGGGTCATGCTCACGCAGCAGCAACTGCTGGTAGATCAGCAGCGCCTGGCGGATTTCGGCGCTGCGGCGGGCTTGCCCGGTAGCCAGGTACGAGGCTTCCAGCCCGAGGGTGTCGTACTTGTTCTCGGCGATGTTCTCTTCGGCGGTGGCGGTTTCGTAGGCTGTTTGCGCCGCACGGGTCAGCACCTCCAGATCATGCTCGAGGGTGGCGACGATCTGTGCCAGCAGGTGGGACTTGTTCATGGTCAGTAGCAGAACTCCAGCACGTTGGCCTGGCTTTTGTCGGTGGGCGCGGTGCGGTTCTGCTGCAGCCAGAACTGGCACCTGGGGCTGTTGAGGTTGCGCGGGTTGCCCTGGGCGGCATCGGCAGCCTGCTGCTGTTGCTGTTTGTTCAGGATGTGTTGGTAGCGTTCGAACATCTCACCCTGCGCGTCCATCGGCTGTGCCGCCGGGGTTACAGCCGGCGCGAGCGCCGGGGCCACGGCCTGGGCCACCGGCAGTACCTGGGCCGGCCACAGTTGCAGGGCCAGCCACAGGCTCAGGGCGATGGCGACGGCGCCAAGCCAGAGGCCGAAGGCTACACAGAGTATCAACGGCAGCGGCTTCAAAGTGATCTTCAGTTCACGTGGGCGGGGCATGGCTACCTCCTTGGCAGGGTGGGGCGGGGTGCATTGTCGCATGCTGTCGGGCAAAATCCGCGTTTTTCAGTAGGCAAAGGGAGGGGCACATGAAAGCCACCTGGGACATCTTCTGCAGCGTCGTCGACAACTATGGCGACATCGGCGTGACCTGGCGCCTGGCTCGCCAGCTTGTCGCTGAGCACAACCTGGCGGTGCGCCTGTGGGTGGATGACCTGAATGCCTTTGTGCCAATGTGCCCCGGGGCGGATGCCACTGCCGCCCAGCAATGGCAGCACGGCGTGGATGTGCGGCAGTGGCCGGCGACCTGGTTGCCGGTGGCGCCGGCCGAGGTGGTAATCGGTGCGTTCGCCTGCCTGCTGCCGCCTGCGTATGTAGATGCGATGCGCGCGCGCTCCGTGCCGCCGCTGTGGCTCAACCTCGAATACCTCAGCGCCGAAGACTGGGTGGAAGGTTGTCATGGCTTGCCCTCGCCACAGCCCAACGGCCTGCGAAAGGTGTTTTTCTTCCCCGGCTTTACCGAAAAAACCGGTGGCCTGCTGCGCGAGGGTTCGCTGCTGGCACGGCGTGACGCGTTCCAGCAGTCTGCCGACGTTCGCCAGGCATTCCTGCACGGGCTTGGCGTGCATCCAGCGCCGGGTGCACTGCTGATCTCGCTATTCGCCTACGAAAACCCGCAGTTGGCCGGCTGGCTCGATGCCTTGGCCACCGACGCCCAGCCCTGCCACTTGCTGGTACCGCAAGGGCGGGTTGTTGCCGGCCTTGGCCAGTGGCTGGGCGAAGCGCAGTTGAACGTAGGTGCGGTGCACAAGCGCGGGGCGCTGACCGTGCAAGTGTTGCCTTTCGTCAGCCAGGACGATTTCGACCGGCTGCTCTGGAGCTGTGATTTCAATGCGGTGCGCGGCGAAGACTCATTTGTACGCGCGCAGTGGGCCGGTCAGCCGATGCTATGGCACATCTACGTGCAGGACGAAAATGCCCATTGGGAAAAGCTCGAAGCATTTCTCGGGCATTATCGACGTGGCCTGTCAGACGCTGCCGACGCCGCACTGCTTGGCCTGTGGCGTGCCTGGAACATGGATCGCGACATGGGCCTGGCGTGGCAGGCGGCCCGCCAGCATTGGCCAGAACTGCAGCAGCACGCCCGCGATTGGGCAGCCCGGCAGGCCGCTCAGCCGGACCTTGCCATGACGCTGGTACAGTTTTACCGAAATTGGCTATGATATGCGGCCTCGATTTTTATAAATCCATCCAGATTCGGATACTTCGCAATGAAAACTGGTAAAGAACTGAAACCCGGTACCGTCCTGCGGATCGACAACGACCCGTGGCTGGTACAAAAAGCTGAGTTCACCAAATCGGGCCGTAACAGCGCGATCATGAAGACCAAGCTGAAGAACCTGCTGACCGGCTACAAGACCGAAACCGTCTACGGTGCGGACGACAAGCTGGACGACGTGATCCTGGATCGCAAAGAAGCGACCCTGTCGTTCATCAGCGGCGACTCGTACACCTTCATGGACACCACTGACTACACCATGTACGAGCTGAACGCCGAAGACATCGAGGCCGTTCTGCCGTTCATCGAAGAAGGCATGGAAGACATCTGCGAAGCCGTGTTCTTCGAAGGCCGCCTGGTATCGGTTGAACTGCCGACCACCATCAGCCGTCAGGTTGTCTACACCGAAAACGCTGCTCGCGGCGACACCTCGGGCAAGGTCATGAAGCCTGCCAAGCTGAAGAACGGTACCGAACTGCAGGTTGCCGACTTCATCAACATCGACGAGTGGATCGACATCGACACTCGTGAAGGTGGCGTGTACAAGGGCCGTTCCAAGAAGTAATCCTTCTTGCGAACTGCAAAAAAACCCGGCCAAGGCCGGGTTTTTTTATGCCTGGGATTTACACGGTCACATGCAACCGAACGTCCACATTACCGCGTGTAGAGTTGGAATACGGGCACACATGGTGCGCCTTTTCCACCAGCGCTTCGGCATCGGCCTGTGCCAGGCCCGGCAGGTTGATGTGCAGGTCGATGTCCAGGCCAAAACCGCCCGGGATCTGGCCGATGCCCACCTTGGCGGTGATCGACGCATCGGCCGGCAGGGCTTTTTTCTCTTGGCCGGCGACAAATTTCAAGGCGCCGATGAAGCAGGCCGAGTAGCCGGCAGCGAACATCTGCTCGGGGTTGGTGCCTTCACCCCCTGCGCCGCCCAGCTCCTTTGGGGTGCTCAGCTTGACTTCCAGCTTGCCGTCGCTGGAGCGGGATTTACCGTCACGCCCACCGGTGGAGGTGGCTTCTGCGATGTACAGCGGAGTGACCTTTTGCATCTTGAGCCTCGCTAATGTGCTGTGCGCTCCCGGTTGCAGGAGGGCAGGGTTGGTGTGGGATTTAAATTAGCGCGCAATTAGTTTGCGCGCAAGATAAATAATTGCCGGTCCGCCGAACGGCCATTGCACAGCATAGCAATCAGAGGTTTTTCTGCAGGTTCTCGCGCAGGTTCAGCAGGTCAGCCTGCAGTTGCTGAAGCTGCTGCAGGCTGCGCCCGCTGGCCTTCAGAATGCACTGCGGCACGTCCTTGGCCTTGTCTTGCAGGTCGCGGCCTTTGTCGGTCAGTTGCACCATCACCACCCGTTCGTCCTCGCGGCTGCGGTTGCGCTGCAGCAAGCCTTCGCTTTCCAGGCGTTTGAGCAGTGGGGTCAGCGAGCCCGGGTCGGTGAGCAGGTGCTGGCTGATCTCGCCCACGGTCAGCCCGTCACGTTCCCACAACACGAGCATGGCCAGGTACTGCGGGTAGGTCAGGCCCAGGGCCTGCAGCAGCGGTTTGTAGACTTTGGTCATCAGCAACGAGGTGGAGTGCAGGGCGAAACAGACCTGGTTGTCCAGCAGCAGCTCGTCACAGGAGGCTTGGGTGTCGGCGTTCATGCAGGTCCTTGGAATAATCAATGGGATAGTCTGGCGCGCTGATCATTAGTGCGCGCGTTACTGGCGCAGTTCACTGCGCAAGGCCAGGTCCCAGGGTGGAATCGGGCTGAAGCGGCTCTTGAGAAATTCGAGCAGCAAACGGCTGCGAGAGTTCGTTTCATGTGCCAGGCGTAGCGCGTATATACCACTGGTCTCGGCTGCGGGCAGGCCGCCGTCGCAAAACAGCGGTATCAACTCGCCACGCAGCAGGTATTCGCTGATCAGCCAAGTGGGCAGGTGGGCGATGCCCAAACCGGCCAGCGCGCCGAACAGCAGGGTTTCGGCGTTGTTGGCGGCCATGCGCATGCGCGCGGGGCGGTACAAGCGGGTTTGCCCGGCCACGCTGAAGCGCCAGGCGAAAGGCGGCGCCAGGCCGTCCCAGTCCAGGCCGTGGTGCCCAGGCAGCTCGCTGGGGCAGGTGGGTATGCCGCGGCTGGCCAGGTAGGCAGGGCTGGCGCAGGCGATGCGCACCATGTACGCCAGCGGCGTGGCGACCAGGCGGGTGTCGGCCAGCGGGCCGGCGCGCAACACCAGGTCGACCTCGCCCAGGTGGCTGCCATGCATGTCGACAAAGCTGTCGATCAGGCGCAGTTGAACGTCCAGGCCCGGGTATGCCACCAGGAAATCAGCGATGGCCGGGGCCAGGTGACGACGACCGAAGGCCGCGGGGGCGTCGATGCGGATCAGGCCTTCGGGGGCGCTGCTCAGCGACACTGCCTCGGCCCGGGCCAGGCGCAGTTCCTCGATAATGCGCCGGGCCCGCTCGGCGAAGGCGTTGCCGGCGGGTGTGGCACGCACGGCGTGGGTGCTGCGGGTGAACAGGCGGCTGCCGACGGCGCTCTCCAGGTTGTCGATACGCCGGGCCACGGCCGATGGGGTCAGCGGGTGGCGGCGGGCGGCGGCGGAAAAGCTGCCAGTCTCGAGCACATCGAGAAACAGGCTCAGTTGGTCGGTCAGGGTGTCGGGGCTCATGGGTGCCTTGGTTTTGCGGAAAACGCACAGCCATTGTGCGTTGCTGTGCGTTTCCCCGCTAGCGCGCAATCGTTAGCATGCTCGCATTCATAGACAGGCGGACGAGGCCCTGATGATCGAGTGGTTGTTGTATATCGTGCTGGGCGCTGCGCTGGGCACCATGGGTGGCCTGTTCGGCATAGGTGGCGGGCTGATCGCGATTCCGGCGCTGGGCGTGCTGTTTGGGCTGGACCAGCAGCTGGCGCAGGGCACGGCATTGGTGATGGTGGTGCCGAACGTGCTGCTGGCGCTGTGGCGCTACCACCAACGCAACCGCATCGAGCTGCGCCACGCAGTACCGCTGGCGCTGTGCAGCTTCCTGTTCGCCTGGCTGGGATCGATCTGGGCAGTGGGGCTGGATGCGCACTCCATGCGCCTGGGCTTTGTCGGCTTTCTGGTGGCGTTGGCGGTGTGGAACGTGGCGCGCATGTTCATGAGGGTTACGCCGCCCAGTGCCGAGTTGCGCTATGCCTGGCCCTGGTTGGGGGTGCTAGGTAGCTTTGCCGGCACCATGGGCGGGTTGTTCGGGGTAGGTGGGGCGGTGGTGGCCACGCCGATCCTGACCAGCGTGTTCGGTACCACGCAGGTGGTGGCGCAGGGGCTGTCGCTGGCGCTGGCGGCGCCGAGTACCCTGGTGACGCTGGTGACCTATGGCGTGCACCAGAGCGTTGACTGGGGGGTGGGGATTCCACTGGCGGTGGGTGGCATGCTCAGCATCAGCTGGGGGGTGAGGCTGGCCCATGCCTTGCCGGAGAAGGTATTGCGGGCGATGTTCTGCGTGTTCCTGGTGGTGTGCGCGGTGATGCTCGGGTTTGAACTTTGAGAATTTGGGGCCGCTTTGCGGCCCATCGCCGGCAAGCCAGCTCCCACAGGCACCCCACAGTGTTCGGGCCTGTGATAACCCTGTGGGAGCTGGCTTGCCGGCGATGGGGTGCGAAGCGCCCCCGGCTTACTTGAACCCTTCGACGATATAATCGGCCATGCAGTCAGTAATCGGTGAAGGGTTCTGGGTACTGCGCACCAGCATCACATTGGCCACTGGCAACTGCGGTAGCCCATCCTGTTCACCCAATATGCGGATGTTTCCGCCAATCAGGCTTTGCAATTGCGCCGTCACCGCCAGCCCCGCTGTGACAATGGCAAAGATCGCCGCCAGGCTTGGGCTGGTATAGGCAATGCGGTAATCGATGCCCTGTGCCTCAAGCGCATTGCACGTCCAGGCGCGGCAGAAACAATCGGTGTTGAACAACGCTACAGGCATCGGCCGTTGCTCCTGCGGGCAGAAGCCTTCGGCAGCGGCCCATACCAGCCGTTCCTGACGCAGCAGCTGGCCAATCTCGTTGCCCGGTTCGCGGGTGACGATGGTCAGGTCCAGGTCCTGGCGCAGCATGAGTTGTCGCGAAGTATCGCAGTGCACCTCAACCTGGATCAGCGGGTAGGCCTGGGCAAAACTGGAGAGAATGGTCGGCAGAAAGCGCATGGCGTAGTCGTCTGGCGTGCCGATGCGCACCTGCCCGACCATGTGTGGCATGCGCAGGGTGTTGAACACCTCGCCGTGCAGCTTGAGGATGCGCCGCGCATAGCCCAGCAGCACCTGGCCCTCGGCGGTCAGGCGTACCTGCCGACCATCACGCTCGAACAGCTGGCGCTGCAGGATGTCTTCCTCCAGGCGTTTCATCTGCATGCTCACCGCCGACTGGGTGCGGTTGACGACCTCGCCGGCACGGGTGAAGCCGCCTTGTTCGGCGATGGCGACGAAGGTGCGCAGTACGTCCGGGTCGAGGCTCTGGTACTGGGACATTGCATCAATCTCTGAGATGCATGGCATCAGAAACATTCGTTGGATTGATCTTAAGCCCGGCGTGAAACTGAGGCCATCAACACGGAGGGCTTCACGATGAAAGGTCAAGTCAGCAGCATCCGGCAACCTGTGCTTTCCCTGAATCACCTGTGGCATGTTGCCTTGCAGCGCCCGTTGCGCTGGCTGCAACTGCACCGTCAGCGGCGGGAGCTGGCCAGTCTCAGCGATGCGATCTTGCATGACCTGGGGTTGAGCAGGGCAGATATCCAGCAAGAGGCCGAGCGGCATTTCTGGGATGATCCGCTGCGTAAATAGGCTGAGTTTGTCGGTGGGCTTACCGGCCTATTCGCGGGCACGCCCGCTCCCACAGGTACTGCACAGCTCTCAAGTCTTGTGCAAAACCTGTGGGAGTGGGCGTGCCCGCGAATGCTTTTAGCGCCGCACCTGCTTGAGCGTCTCGGCAATCAGAAAGGCCAGCTCCAGCGACTGGTCGGCGTTCATCCGTGGGTCGCAGTGGGTGTGATAGCGGTCCGACAGCGCATCCTCTGTGATCGGCCGGGCGCCGCCGATGCACTCGGTGACGTTCTGCCCGGTCATCTCGATATGGATGCCGCCGGCATGACTGCCCTCGGCCTGGTGCACCTGGAAGAACTGCTTCACCTCGTCCAGGATCTGCGCAAAGTCACGGGTCTTGTAACCGCTGCTGGCCTTGATGGTGTTGCCGTGCATCGGGTCCGAGCTCCACAGCACCTTGCGCCCTTCGCGCTCGACGGTGCGGATCAGCCCCGGCAGGTGATCGCCGACCTTGCTCGCACCCATGCGCACGATCAGGTTCAAACGCCCCGGGTCGTTGGCCGGGTTGAGCGCGTCGATCAGGCGGATCAGCTCTTCGGGATTCATGCTGGGGCCAACCTTGACCCCGATCGGGTTGTGCACGCCGCGCAGGAACTCGACGTGGGCCCCGTCCAGCTGGCGGGTACGGTCGCCGATCCACAGCATGTGCGCCGAGCAGTCGTAGTAGTCGCCGGTCAGGCTGTCCTGGCGGACAAAGGCTTCTTCATAGTTCAGCAGCAGTGCTTCGTGGGCGGTGAAAAAGCTGGTTTCGCGCAGTTGCGGCGCGCTGTCCAGGCCGCAGGCGCGCATGAACGCCAGGGTCTCGTCGATGCGGTTGGCCAGCTGGTGGTACTTGTCGGCCAGCGCCGAGTTGGCGATGAAGTCCAGGTTCCACTTGTGCACTTGGTGCAGGTCGGCAAAGCCGCCCTGGGCAAAGGCACGCAGCAGGTTGAGGCTGGCGGTGGCCTGGTGGTAGGCCTGCAGCAGGCGCTCCGGGTCGGGGATGCGGCTTTTCGGGTCGAAACCGATGCCGTTGACGATGTCGCCGCGATAGGCTGGCAGGGTGATGTCGCCGATGGTTTCATCGCCCGCCGAACGTGGCTTGGCAAACTGCCCGGCCATGCGCCCGACCTTGACCACCGGGCAGCCGGCGGCAAAGGTCATGACAATGGCCATTTGCAGCAGCACCTTGAAGGTATCGCGGATTTTTGCCGCCGAGAACTCGGCGAAGCTCTCGGCGCAGTCGCCGCCCTGCAGCAGGAAGGCGCGGCCTTCGGTGACCTCTGCAAACTGCCGGCGCAGCTCGCGTGCCTCGCCCGCGAACACCAGCGGCGGGTAGCTGGCCAGGGTTTGCTCAACCTTCAGCAGGTGCGCGGCATCGGGGTAGGTCGGTTGCTGCTGGATCGGCAGGGCGCGCCAGCTGTCGGGGCTCCACGGTTGGTTCATCTCGGGCTCGGTCTTGTAGGTTATAGGCTTCAGGCCATGGTATCAGTTGGCGCTGTGCTTGTTGCATCACGGGTGTTGACGGACAATGCGCGTTTTGCGCGGGCGGGTGTGAGCATGACGGCGGAACGGGAAGAGCGGCTACTGGCACGGGTGGAGGATGCCTTTGGCGTCATCAGCGTGTATGAAGTGGACGACTACCGCTTTCTGGAGTTCGGCGATGCCATCGAGCAGAGCTGCGTGTTCACGGCCGACCCCAGCTGGCTGGAGTATGACTACACCCGCGCCATGCTGGTCGGGGCGCTGTGCCATCCGCAACCGGAGAGCGCGCTGTTTCTTGGCCTGGGTGCCGGCACGCTGACCCAGGCCTGCATGAAGTTCCTGCCGCTGGAAGACATCGAAGCCATCGAGCTGCGCCCGGACGTGCCGCGCCTGGCCATGGAGCACCTGGGCCTGGATGACGACCCGCGGCTGTACGTGCGTATCGGCGATGCCCTGGAGTTGCTGCCCACGGCAGAGAAGGCCGACCTGCTGTTCGTCGACCTGTATACCGACCATGGGCCGGGGGTAGGGCACCTGGCGTGGAAGTTTCTGGAAAACTGCCAGCAGCAGCTGAACCCGGGTGGTTGGCTGGTGATCAACCAGTGGGCCACCGATGACGGCAAGCCGCTGGGCGCGGCGTTGCTGCGCGGGTTGTACCACCGGCATTACTGGGAGTTGCCGGTGAAGGAGGGCAATGTGATATTGCTGGTGCCGGCGGACCTGGAGCAGATGCTGGATATGGACGGGCTGCGAGCACGGGCGCAGGCTTTGGCCCCGACCTTGGGGTATGGCCTTGAAGGGTTGATCCGCGAGATTCGCCCCGCTACTTGATGAAACTGTGCTGTGGCTGCTGGCCCTATCGCCGGCAAGCCAGCTCCCACAGGGGGCGCTTTTGGCTTTAGATTCATGTACCCCTTCGCGAGTGCAGTGATCTCAACCGTGATGCTGTCCCTGTGGGAGCTGGCTTGCCGGCGATAGGGCCGGTGCAGGCAGTAAAGCATTATCGATTCAGCCCCAGGCCATCTGATGGCCCGATACTGGCGCCGCACCCTGAAAATATTCCTCACTTCCTGCGCTATTTCGGGTATAGTACGCGCCGGTCTTTTAGCGGACCTCAAAATCAGGTGGTGCAAATCCTCCGAGTCCAGCTTCGGCTGCACGTCCGCTAGGCGGACCTTCCCAAGTTTTCTTTTTCAATCGTTTTCGCAAATCCCCGCCGACAAAGCTGCCTGGGTGACCTTCCGGTCTTTCAAGGCATGTGCAGCTTTGCAGCATGGGTCTTTGCGGATGCACTTAGAGGCAGACCCATGACCCAGGAAACCGGCGGCTTCGCCGCTCTCGATCTTAATCCGAATATTGTTGCTGCCGTTCTGGCGACCGGCTACGAAGAGCCGTCCGCCATTCAGCAACAATCGATCCCGATCATCCTCGCCGGTCACGACATGATCGGCCAGGCGCAGACTGGCACCGGCAAAACCGCTGCCTTCGCCCTGCCGATCCTCAACAAGATCGATGTGAGCAAGCGCGAGCCGCAAGCCCTGATCCTGGCGCCAACCCGTGAGTTGGCGCTGCAAGTTGCTACCGCTTTCGAAACCTACGCCAAGCAGATGCCGGGCGTTAACGTGGTAGCTGTATACGGTGGTGCCCCGATGGGCCCACAGCTGCGTGCCATCCGTAACGGTGCGCAAATCGTCGTGGCCACCCCAGGCCGTCTGTGCGACCACCTGCGTCGTGACGAAAAAGTCCTGTCGACCGTGCAGTACCTGGTACTGGACGAAGCCGACGAGATGCTGAAGCTGGGCTTCATGGATGACCTCGAAGTGATCTTCGACGCAATCCCGGCTACCCGTCAGACCGTGCTGTTCTCCGCTACCCTGCCGTCGTCGATCCGCTCGATCGCCGAACGCCACCTGCGCGAACCCAAGCACGTCAAGATCCAGAGCAAGACCCAGACCGTCACCGCGATCGACCAGGCCCACCTGATGGTCCATGCCGACCAGAAGATCCCGGCTGTGCTGCGCTTGCTGGAAGTGGAAGAGTTCGACGCGCTGATCGCCTTCGTACGTACCAAGCAAGCCACCCTGGACCTGGCCGCCGCGCTGGAAGCCAAGGGCTACAAGGCTGCCGCGCTGAACGGCGACATCGCCCAGAACCAGCGTGAGCGCGTGATCGAATCGCTCAAGGATGGCCGCCTGGACATCGTCGTCGCCACCGACGTCGCTGCCCGTGGCCTGGACGTACCGCGCATCACTCACGTGTTCAACGTCGACATGCCGTACGACCCCGAGTCCTACGTACACCGTATCGGCCGTACCGGCCGTGCCGGTCGCGATGGCCGTGCACTGCTGCTGGTCACCCCGCGTGAGCGCCGCATGCTGCAGGTGATCGAGCGTGTTACCGGGCAGAAAGTTGCCGAAGCCCGCCTGCCGAACGCTCAGGCTGTGCTGGATGCCCGCATCAAGAAGCTGACCTCGAGCCTGGCGCCGCTGGTAGCCGAAGCAGAAGCCACCCATGGCGAACTGTTCGACCGCCTGACCGCCGACCTGGGTTGCAGTGCCCGTGCCCTGGCTTCGGCCCTGCTGCGCAAGGCCACCAATGGCCAGGCGCTGGACCTGGCAGCGGTAGAGCGTGAGCAGCCGCTGGTGCCGGGCGTGGGTGCCCCGCGTGGCGAGCGTACCGAGCGCTCGGACCGTGGCGAGCGCAGCGACCGTGGTGATCGTGGTGACCGCGAGCGCCGTGCGCCGCTGCCGCTGGCCGAAGGCCGCGTACGTTGCCGTACTGCCCTGGGTGCCCGTGACGGCATCGCAGCCAAGAACCTGCTGGGCGCGATCCTCAACGAAGGTGGCCTGGCCCGTGATGCGATCGGTCGTATCCAGGTGCGCGACAGCTTCAGCCTGGTCGAGCTGCCGGAAGACGGCCTCGAGAAGCTGCTGACCAAGCTCAAGGACACCCGCGTGGCCGGCAAGCAGCTGAAGCTGCGTCGCTATCGCGAGGATTGATCCTGGCGCAATAAAAAAATCCCCGGCCTCGGCTGGGGATTTTTTTTGCCTGAACCATTTTGCGGCTGCTGCGCAATCCATCGCGGCGCGCGGTCCCCTGTAGGAGCGGCCTTGTGTCGCGAAAGGGGTGCAAAGCGCCCCCGGCGATCTTCAGTCGAACCGATAAATGTCCATGCCCAGCGCTCCCAGGGTGAACCCCTGGTGCACCACCCCAAACCTGCCCCCAGCCCCCAGGGCAAAGAACAACGGCAGCAAATGTTCGTCACTCGGATGGTTACGCACGGCAAACGGCGCCTGCTGCCGATAGCCCAGCAATGCCTCCTGATCATCCGTCCGGAGCTTCTCCACCACCCAATCCCTGAACGCCAGCGCCCAAGGCTCGATCACCTCGGGCCCGGCGTGCCAGTCCAGCTCGCCCAGGTTATGGGTAATGCTGCCCGAGCCAATCAGCAGCACACCTTCGTTGCGCAACTGCGCTAGCGCCTGGCCGACCTTTACCTGCAGCAGCGGCCCCCTGTGGCTGGGCAGCGAAACCTGCACCACCGGAATACTGGCCTCCGGGTACATCAGTGACAGCGGCACCCAGGCGCCATGGTCGAATGGCCGCTGCGCGTCCAGCCGCGCTGGCAACCCCGCAGCCTGCAACAAGTCACTGACCTGGCCGGCCAGGCCGGGCTCGCCGGGCGCGGGGTATTGCACCGCATACAAGGCCGGCGGGAAGCCGTGGAAGTCGTGCCAGGTTTGCGGCTGTGCGCTACCGGTTACCAGCAGTTCGCGGCTCTCCCAGTGCGCCGACACCACCACGATCGCTTTCGGCCGTGGCAGAGCGTTGGCGAGCCCGGCCAGGGCTGGGCCACTGGCACCGGGGTGCAGGGCGAGCATGGGGGAACCATGGGAGATGAACAGGCTGGGCAGCATGGCGGGGTCCTGAGGGTTAAGATGCACTCATCTTCGAGCATGTACAGATCGAAATCCAAACCAAGTTTTACCAACAAACCATCTAAAAATCGGGAGTGATCATGGAGCCAGCGTTCTGGCAGCAGCGATGGGCAGACAATCAGATCGGCTTTCACCAGGCGCAGGTGAACCCCTACCTGCAGCAGTACTGGCCACAGCTGCAGCTGGCGCCGGGCAGCCGCGTGCTGGTGCCGCTGTGTGGCAAGAGCCTGGATCTGGTCTGGTTGGCGGGGCAGGGGTATCGGGTATCGGGCGTGGAGCTGTCGCGGCGGGCGGTGGAGGATTTCTTTCGCGAGCATGGTCTTGAAGCCGAGGTGCGGCAGTGCGGGGTCTTTGAGGTGTGGCGCAGTGGTGACCTGGAGCTGTGGTGTGGCGATTTCTTTGCGCTACGCAGTGAGGACATTGGCGACTGCGTGGGGCTTTATGACCGGGCGGCGCTGATTGCGTTGCCGGTAGAAATGCGTGCGAGGTACATGCAGGCACTATCGGCTTTGTTGCCGGAGGGTTGCCGAGGGTTGGTGGTGACGCTGGAATATGACCAGTCGCTGCTGGCCGGGCCGCCGTTTTCGGTGGGGGATGGAGAGTTGCGGCGCGGGTTTGCCGGCTGGCAGGTGGTTGAGCTGGAGGGGGTGCAGGTGATCGGGAGCAGCCCGAAGTTTGTGCAGGCCGGGGTATCCAGTTTGCTGGAGCGGGTTTACCGGGTCAGCCGCTGACAGGCGTACAAAAAAGGGCGACCGAAGTCGCCCTTTTCGTTTACTTGATGAATCAACCGCGACGGCGCAGGGCTTCGATACGGTCTTCCAGTGGCGGGTGGCTCATCAGCAGCCCGGCCAGACCGTGCTTCAGGCCGCCGTTGATGCCGAACGCCTTCATGGTGTCGGGCATGTGCACCGGCAGGCCTTGCTCCACGCGCAGGCGCTGCAGGGCGCCGATCATGGCGGCGGTGCCGGCCAGTTGTGCACCGGCTTCGTCGGCGCGGTACTCGCGGCGGCGCGAGAACCACATCACGATCATGCTGGCCAGGATGCCCAGGATCAGCTCGGCAACGATGGTCGCCACGTAGTAGGCGATGCCCTGGCCTTCTTCGTTCTTGAAAATGACCTTGTCGACGAAGTTGCCGATGATGCGGGCGAAGAACATCACGAAGGTGTTCACCACGCCCTGCACCAGCGCCAGGGTGACCATGTCGCCGTTGGCCACGTGGCCGATTTCGTGGGCCAGCACCGCGCGCACTTCATCGGGCGAGAATCGCTCCAGCAGGCCCTGGGAAACCGCTACCAGGGCGTCGTTGCGGTTCCAGCCGGTGGCGAAGGCGTTGGCCTCGTAGGCGGGGAAGATACCCACCTCGGGCATTTTGATGCCCGCCTCGCGGGACAGCTCCTCGACCGTTTGCAGCAGCCATTGCTCATGGCGGGTACGCGGCTGGCTGATGATCTGGGTGCCCGTGGTCATCTTCGCCATCCACTTGGAGATGAACAGCGAGACGAGGGAGCCGGCAAAGCCGAACACGGCGCAGAACACCAGCAGGCTGCTGAGGTTGAGATCGACGCCGTTGGCCGCCATGAACCCGTTGAAACCGAACAGGCTCAGGGTAATGCTTGCAACCAGCACCACCGCAAGGTTGGTGGCTACAAACAACAGAATGCGCATCATGGTTGTTACGTTCTCCTGACGGATAAGTTGTCGCTTACTGCGGGGTATATAAGGGCCCTGCGGCGCTGATTCAATCGGGCGACTATTTCAAACTGTGTACGGCGGAGTATGGCAGAGGATGGCGTGGGGGCTTTGGGGTAGAGCGTTGCAGGATGTAAGAAGCGGCGCATGCCCTGTGATGCGCCGCGCGGGCGGCGCTCGATGCAGGCGCCACCACAAAAAAACGCCGAACCTTACTGCGAATAAGTCCGCAGGAAATTGCCAATCCGCCCAATCGCCGCTTCCAGGTCATCCACCCGCGGCAAGGTCACCACGCGGAAGTGATCCGGCCACGGCCAGTTGAACGCGGTACCCTGAACGATCAGCAGTTTCTCTGACAGCAGCAAGTCCAGCGCGAACTTCTCGTCGTTGAGAATCGGGCAAACCTTCGGGTCGATCCGCGGGAACGCATAAAGCGCGCCCATCGGCTTCACGCAGCTTACCCCGGGGATGTCGTTCAGCAGCTCATAGGTGCGGTTGCGCTGCTCCAGCAGGCGGCCCGGCGGCAGCACCAGGTCGTTGATGCTCTGGTAGCCGCCCAGCGCGGTCTGGATGGCATGCTGCGCCGGCACGTTGGCGCACAGGCGCATGTTGGCCAGCATGTCGATGCCTTCGATGTAGCTTTGCGCGTGGTGCTTGGGCCCGGAGATGATCAGCCAGCCGGAACGGAAGCCTGCCACCCGGTACGACTTGGACAGGCCGTTGAAAGTCAGGCACAGCAGGTCGGGGGCCAGCGAGGCGGTGCTGATGTGCACGGCTTCGTCGTACAGGATCTTGTCGTAGATCTCGTCGGAGAACACCACCAGGTTGTGCTGGCGGGCCAGCTCCAGCATGCCCAGCAGCAGCTCTTTGGAATACACCGCGCCGGTCGGGTTGTTCGGGTTGATGATCACCAGCGCCTTGGTATTGGGGGTGATCTTGGCCTTGATGTCTTCAAGGTCGGGGAACCAGTCGGCCTGCTCGTCGCACAGGTAATGCACCGGCTTGCCACCGGCCAGGCTCACGGCGGCGGTCCACAGCGGGTAGTCCGGCGCCGGGATCAGCACCTCGTCGTTATTGTTCAGCAGCGCCTGCATCGACATCACGATCAGCTCGGACACACCGTTGCCGAGGTAGATGTCCTCGATGGTGACGCCTTCGATGTCCTTCTGCTGGCAGTACTGCATCACCGCCTTGCGCGCGCTGAACAGGCCCTTGGAGTCGCTGTAGCCTTGTGCGGTGGGCAGGTTGCGGATCACATCCTGAAGGATTTCATCGGGCGCCTCGAAGCCAAACGGCGCCGGGTTGCCGATGTTCAGCTTGAGGATGCGGTGGCCTTCCTCTTCCAGGCGCTTGGCGTGCTTGAGCACTGGGCCGCGAATGTCGTAGCAGACATTGGCGAGCTTGTTCGATTTGCTGAACTGCATGATGGGATCCCGGTTGAGAATACGCACAATGCCCCGCCGAAAGGTTTGAAAGGGCAGGGCGCGGGTGCCAGACTGAACGCCTGGCACACGAAGCCAACTAATATACGTGCCACCCGCGCCCCGGAAAAGACGGCGCGGGGTGAAATTCAGCCTGCCGAGGTCCCTACATGAAAAAGATCGAAAAAACCCTGGATGAATGGCGGTCGATGCTCGACCCCGAGCAGTACCAGGTCTGCCGCCTGAAGGGCACCGAGCGACCGTTCAGCGGCAAGTACAACAGCGAGCGCCGCGACGGCATCTACCATTGCATCTGCTGCGGCCTGGCGCTGTTCGATGCGCAGACCAAATTCGACTCCGGCTGCGGCTGGCCGAGCTTCTACGCACCGATCGAAGACAGCGCAATGATCGAGATCCGTGACACTACCCATGGCATGATCCGCACCGAAGTCACCTGTGCCAAATGTGATGCGCACCTGGGCCACGTGTTCCCCGATGGCCCGCCACCGACCGGCCTGCGTTACTGCATCAACTCGGTGTGCATCGACCTGCGCCCGCGCGACTGACAGGAGCCCGACCATGGCGGCATCGATGCTGGACATCCCCTGCGTGACCCTGGGCGGCGAGCACAAGAAGCTCGGCGACTTCCCGGGCAAGCTGCTGCTGGTGGTGAACACCGCCAGCCAGTGCGGTTTTACCCCGCAGTACAAAGGCCTGGAGCAGCTGTGGCAGCACTACCGCGAGCGCGGCCTGGTGGTGCTGGGCTTTCCGTGCAACCAGTTCGGCAAGCAGGAGCCGGGCGAAGCGCGGGAGATTGCGCAGTTCTGCGAGCGCAATTTCGGCGTGAGCTTCCCGCTGTTTCGCAAGGTCGAGGTCAACGGCGCGGGGGCGCACCCGCTGTTTGTCGAGCTCAAGCAGCGTGCGCCGGGCATTCTGGGTAGCCAGAAGATCAAGTGGAACTTCACCAAGTTCCTCGTCGATCCGGCCAGCGGCCAGGTCACGCGCTATGCCCCCACTACCAAGCCGCAGGCCCTGGAAGCGGACATCGAGCGCCTGCTCAGCCGTTAAGCGGCACCCAGTGGTCGACCAGCGCCAGTAGCTCTTCGCGGCGAAACGGCTTGGCCAGGTAGTCGTTCATGCCCGCCGCCCGGCAGCGTTCGCGCTCTTCGGGCATGGCGTTGGCGGTGAGGGCGACGATTGGCAGATCTGGCCAGCGCCCGCTGTGGCGGATGCGCCGGCTGGCCTCGTAGCCATCCATCACCGGCATGTTGCAGTCCATCAGTACCAGGTCGAACGCGTCTTGCTCCAGCAGCTCCAGGGCCTCGGCGCCCTGGGTGGCCAGTTGCACCTGGCAGCCGAGCTTGGCCAGCATGCCCTTGGCCACCAGCTGGTTCACCGGGTTGTCTTCCACCAGCAGAATCCGCGCGCGGCCTTGCTCGCGGCTGATGGCGGGGCTGGCCAGCGGGTGCTCGGGCTCCTGGCCTTGCAGGGTGCGGCGCAGGGTCTGGTACAGGGCGTTGCGGGCCAGGGGCCGGGCCAGTTGGTGCAAGGGGGCGAGGGCCAGCGACTGCTCACTGGACAGGAAATTGCCATAGGCGGTTACCAGCAGAATCGGTATTTTCAGCGCCGGGCGCAGCTCGAACAGGTGGTCCACATCGTCAGTGATCAACAGGTCGATGGTGGCGGCGTCCAGCGCAGTGACGCTGTCATGGCGCTGATAGCTCAGGCCCCAGCCGGGCAGCAAGTCCTGCAGCAGTTCATTGAGACCGCTGCCGGCGGCGCTCAGCGCTGCCACACGGCCATGCAGCGGCGCCGGCGGGATTGCTTCGGTGTGCACGGCCAGCGGCAGCTCGGCGGTAAACCAGCTGCCAAAGCCCGCTTCGGAGCGAATGTGCAGGTGGCCGTGCATTGCCTTGCACAGGTTGCGGGTCAGTGCCAGGCCCAGGCCGGTGCCGCCGTACTGGCGGGTAATGCCGGCGCCGGCCTGGGTGAACGGCTGGAAGATGCGCGCCTGGGCGTCTTCGGGGATGCCGATGCCGGTGTCGCGCACTTCCAGGCGCACACCGCCGACGATGGCCACCAGGCGCACGTCCACGCGGCCGAAGCGGGTGAACTTGAGCGCGTTGGACAACAGGTTGCTGACGATCTGCCGCACCCGTGTGGGGTCGCCGAGCACGCTGCTGGGGAAGTCGCGGGCGATCAGGCAGGTCAGCTCGACGCTTTGTGCGGTGTTTTGCGACAGCAGGTTGGCGGTGTCTTCGACCATCGAGCCCATGTCGAAGGCGATGCGCTCCAGCTCCAGCTGGCCGGCGTCGAACTTGGACAGGTCGAGGATATCGTTCAGCAACTCCACCAGCACCTTGCCCGAGTCGTGGGCGATTGCCAGTTGCTGGCGCTGCTCGCTGGGCAGCGGGCTGTCCAGCGCCAGGGCGATCATGCCGAGCATGCCGTTTAACGGGGTGCGGATTTCGTGGCTCATGTTGGCCAGGAAGGCGGCGCGCGCCTGGGCCATGTCCAGGGCACGGCAGCGAGCGATCTCCAGCTCCTGGTTGGACAGGCTCAGGCTGCTGTTGCTGGCTTTCAGCTCATTGGTGCGCGCCGAGACGATGTCTTCCAGCTCGTTGAGGTACTGGGTGAGGCGGTTTTCCGCCGTGCGCCGCTGTTCGATCTCGGTGGCCATGCTGACGAACTGCTGGTTGGCGACCTTCACCAGCACGCCGATTTCGTCGTGCTCGTGGCCGTGTGGGCATGCCAGGCGGGTTTGCCGCGGCTTGCGCGGGTCGCTGCCGCTGAGCGCGCCGATCACGGTTACCAGCGGCTTGGTCAGCATCATGTAGAACAGCCCCAGCAGGATGCCGGTGAGCACCAGGCTGCGGGCAAAGCCGTTGAGCAGGGTAATGCCGGCACGCTCCAGGAAGCGGCTGCCGAAGGCATAGGTGTCGACGTCCAGGTAGAGGGTGCCGAGGTACTCCTCGGGCATGTGGGTGAGGTACAGGCGCTCGTCGAGCTGGCGCTTCTCGCCGAACAGGAAGTCGCTCAGTGGCCGGTAGCGATCCTCCATGCGGGGGCGCTCGACATCGGCCAGCACCGTGTCGTTGTTGTCGATCAGCCGTGCGCGGATGATTGCCGGCGACTGCAGCAGGCCGCGGGTGAGCTCCAGCGCCAGCTCCGAGTCGATGTTGTAGGCGATGCGCGAGGCCGGGTTGTGGCTGATTTGCAGCAAGGCACGCACTTCGCGGTTGATGGACGCGTCTTCGCTGGCATAATCGATGCCGATCTGGATGAGACTGAGCAATGTTCCCAGGATGAAGCCGACCAGGACTGTCAACCGGGCTTGCTTGTATGACAGGCGATTGGTGAACTTGATATCCATGAGTCCCGAGCCGGTTTCACGTCCCTTGCGCTGCGCAAGCATAGCCGAATAGCCCCGGCTGCTGGCGGGCCTGTCACACATTCAGCCTTGATAGCTCACCGGCCTGTACCGGCCTCTTCGCGGCTGAAGCCGCTCCCACAGGGATACCACAAAACCTGTGGGAGCGGCTTCAGTCGCGAAGAGGCCGGCACAGCAGGCCCCAAATCCGAATTTTCAGGAGCCCTGATGGACGCTCGCTTGATTGCATTTCTGGACCGCGCCGAATCGGTACTGGCGCGCCTCGAACCCTTGTTGCCGGCAGTACGCCCGGACATCGACTGGGGCACCACCCTGGCCGCGCGCTGGCAGCGCGATGGCCGTAGCGGCTACCTGCTGCCGCTGGAAGTCAGCCTGGATATCCGCCTGAGCGACCTGATCGGCGTCGACCAGCAGCGTGACCAGCTGGGCCGCAACACGCACCAGTTCATCAATGGCCTGCCCGCCAACCACGCGCTGCTGTGGGGTTCACGCGGCACCGGCAAGTCGTCGCTGGTGCGCGCCTTGCTGGCCGAACATGCCGGCGCCGGGCTGCGCCTGATCGAAATCGAACGCGACCACCTGGCCGATCTGCCACGGGTGGTCGAGCAGCTGCAGAAGCTGCCGCAGCGTTTCATCCTGTTCTGCGACGACCTGTCGTTCGAAGCCGGGGAGGGCGATTACCGGGTGCTCAAGAGCGTGCTCGACGGCTCGCTGGAGCAGGCCCCGGACAACGTGCTGCTGTACGCCACCTCCAACCGCCGGCACCTGGTGCCGGAGAAAGAAAGCGACAACGAGAACTGGAAGCGGGTTGACGGTGAGCTGCACCCCAGCGAAGCGGTGGAAGACAAGATTGCCTTGTCGGACCGCTTTGGCTTGTGGCTGTCGTTCTACCCCTTCACCCAGGACCACTTCCTCAATGTGGTCGAGCACTGGATCGGCCAGCTGGCAAGCCCGGCCGGCCTGCGTTGGCAGCGTGACGAAGCCCTGGACATCCTCGCCGTGCGCTGGGCTACCGGCCGCGGTAACCGTAATGGCCGTTGTGCCTATCAGTTCGCCCGCTACTGGGTCGGGCTGCAATTGCTGGAGCAAAAGTAAATGATCGACCTCAATGCCAGTGGCGCCGGCCTCGACGGCTACAACCTGCTGGCGGCGCAAGTGCAGGCACTGTTTGCCGACGAGCGTGACTTCATCGCCAACGCCGCGCAGTTTTCGGCGTTTCTGTACAACCAGGTGGACGACCTGAACTGGGCGGGGTTCTACCTCAACCGCAACGAACAGCTGGTGCTGGGGCCGTTCCAGGGCCAGGTAGCCTGTGTGCGCATTCCATTCGGCAAAGGTGTCTGCGGGGCGGCGGCGGCTACCCGGCAAACCCAGCGCGTGGAAGACGTGCACGCATTCCCGGGGCATATCGCGTGTGACAGTGCGTCGAACAGCGAACTGGTGATTCCGCTGGTGAAGGAGGGCAGGTTGATTGGTGTGCTGGACCTGGATAGTCCGAAGCTCGGTCGGTTCAGCGAAGCGGACCAAATTGGGCTGGAGCGGTTGGCGGCGGTTTTTCTGGCGTTGACTGACTGCTGATTGGTGTGTCGCCTGTACTGGCCTCTTCGCGGCTAAAGCCGCTCCCACAGGGACTGCATCAGGCTTGACGGCCTTGCGGTCCCTGTGGGAGCGGCTTTAGCCGCGAAGAGGCCAGTACAGG
>NZ_JABMCW010000550.1:0-2372 GCF_013179705.1 Pseudomonas sp. CM25
TGCGGCGAGCGCCGGGCCTTTTGGCAGGCCGTCCGATACCTGTGCGGCAATGGCCTCGGCTTCGGCGCGGCTGAGGTCGCCGACCAGGGCTATGACCGCGTTGCTGCCGGTGTAGGCCTTGGCGTGGAACGCACGCAGCTGGTCGAGGGTAATGCCGGTGACGCTTTCGGCAGTGCCGTCGCTCGGGTGAGCGTACGGGTGATCGCCGTAGAGCTTGCCGAACAGCGCCTTGCCGGCAATCTTGCCTGGGTTCTGCTTCTCGTATTCGAAACCGGCCAGCATCTGGTTCTTGATGCGCTTGAGGGCGTCTTCCGGGAAAGTCGGTTTGCCGGCTACCTCGGAGAACAGCTTGAGCGCCGGCTCACGCTTGTCTTTGGCGCTGAGGCTGCGTAGCGAGGCCACGGCCATGTCGCGGTAGGAGCCGTTGCCAAAATCCGCGCCCAGGCCTTCGAAGCCCTCGGCGATGGCGGTCACATCCTTGCCGGCCACGCCCTCGTTGAGCATGGCGTTGGTCAGGGCTGCCAGGCCAGGTGTGCCGCCGTCCTGGCTGCTGCCGGCAGCGAAGGTTACGCGCAGGTCGAACATGGGCAGTTCGCGGGCTTCGACGAACAGCACCCGGGCGCCTTCGGCGGTGGTCCAGTGCTGGATGTTCAGCTCACGCCGGCTGGGTGCCTTGCCATCCAGTTCGGCCAGCGACTGCAACGTGTTGGCCGGGCGCGCGGCGCTGCTGTCGGCCTTTGCTGCGTTATCCGCCATGGCCGGGGTGACCAGCACTGCTGTCAGCGTCAGGGCGCGGATGCCCGTGGCCAGCAAGGTTGGGCGTGATGCGCGGCGATCACTCATGAGCGGACTCCTCGGGCAGTACATGGGCAACGCTCAGGCGTTCGCGGGTGAAGTAGGTGCGCGCGGCGTTCTGGATGTCCTGCGGGGTCACGCGCTTGAGCTCGTCCAGCTCGCTGTCGATAAGCTTCCAGGACAGGCCGACGGTTTCCAGCTGGCCAATGGTGGTGGCCTGGCTGCTGATGGAGTCGCGGTCGTAGACCAGGCCAGCGATGACCTGGGCGCGCACGCGTTCGAGTTCCTCGGCGCTGGGCGGTGTGGTCTTGAGTTCGTCAAGCAGCTGCCACACGCCCTTTTCGACATCGGCGAGGGTTTTCTGCTTTTGCACGTTCGGCGTGGCCGAGATCAGGAACAGGCTGTCGCCGCGGGTGAAGGCGTTGTAGCTGGATGAGGCGCCGGCTACCAGCTCCTGGCCACGCTCCAGGCGCGCCGGCATGCGGGCGCTGTAGCCACCGTCGAGCAGGGCCGAGATCAGGCGCAGGGCATGCACCGTGCGCGGCTCCTTGGCGGTGGGCAGGCCGGGGACGTTGAAGCCGTAGATCAGGCTGGGCAGCTGGGTGCGTACGTGCAGGGTCAGCTGGCGCTGGCCAGGCTCGGCCAGCTCCAGGGGCAGTTTGGCCGGCGGCACCGGGCGCTTGGGGATGGCGCCGAAGTACTTCTGCGCCAGGCCCTTGACCTCGTCGGCGGTGACATCGCCGACCACCACCAGGGTGGCGTTGTTGGGCGCGTACCAGGATTCATACCAGTGGCGCAGCTCCTCGACCTTCATGCGCTCCAGGTCGGCCATCCAGCCGATGGTCGGGGTGTGGTAGCCGCTGGCCGGGTAGGCCATGGCGCGGAACAGCTCGAACGCCTTGGAATTGGGCTGGTCATCGGTGCGCAGGCGGCGTTCTTCCTTGATGACCTCGATTTCGCGGCTGAACTCGTCGGCGGGCAGGCGCAGGCTGGCCAGGCGGTCGGCTTCCAGCTCCAGGGCTACCGGCAGGCGGTCGCGGGCCAATACCTGGTAATAGGCGGTGTAATCGTCGCTGGTAAAGGCATTTTCTTCGGCGCCGAGGTCGCGCAGGATGCGCGATGCTTCTCCGGGGCCGACTTTGGCGCTGCCCTTGAACATCATGTGTTCCAGCGCATGGGAAAGCCCGGTCTGGCCCGGGGTTTCATAGCTGGAGCCGACCTTGTACCAGATCTGCGAGACCACCACCGGGGCGCGGTGGTCCTCGCGCACGACCACTTTCAGGCCATTGTCGAGGATGAATTCGTGGGTGGGTTGCACATCGGCGGCCAAGGCCGCGAGCGGCAGGCAGAGCGTGCCGAGCAACAGGCCAGCGGCGCGGCGGGCTAGAGCATTCATACGGTGTTTAACCTGTTCGGCGGCCTGCTGGGTTTAGCGTCGGCGGGCCAGGAGATGCTAGGATACTGATCCGGTTGCCTGGCGACCATGCCTGTCGCCGTTCTGGCCCACAGGACACTTCGACAAAACGTTGCGCATGAACCAGCCGGCTTCAAGATAGTCTGTTCTGCGTAGAAAGAAT
>NZ_JABMCW010000551.1:0-2349 GCF_013179705.1 Pseudomonas sp. CM25
CAGGTGTGTCGCCCATCGACCTGGGCATCAAGGCAGGCCGGGCCGTGCTGGTGCGCGCCGGCCTTGATCCGCAGGCCGTGGACAGCGTGCTGGCCGGCAGCATGGCCCACGCCAGTTTCGATGCCTACTTCCTGCCGCGCCATGTCGGGCTGTACTGCGGTGTGCCGCAGGCCACGCCCGCATTGGCGGTACAGCGCATCTGCGGTACCGGGCTGGAACTGCTGCGCCAGGCCGGCGAGCAGCTGCGCAGTGGTGCGCAACAGGTGCTGTGCGTGGGTACCGAGTCGATGTCGCGCAACCCGATCGCGGCCTACGAGCACCGCGGTGGCTTTCGCCTGGGGGCGCCAGTGGGCTTCAAGGACTTTCTCTGGGAGGCGCTGCACGACCCCGCTGCCGGTGTGGACATGATCGGCACTGCGGACACCCTGGCGCGTGAGCATGGCCTGGACCGCACTGCAGTGGATGCCTGGGCTCTGCGCAGCCATCAGCGTGCCCTGCAGGCGCAGCACGCGGGCTGGTTCGATGAGGAAGTTGTCCGCATCACGGCTGAGACCTTTGACGCCGAAGGCTGCCTGCCACGTGGCATCGAACTGCCGCGGGGGGTGAGCGAGGTCAGCCGCGACAGCCATCCGCGGCCTACCGACGCCGTGGCGCTGGCCCGGCTGCGTGCCGTTCACACCCGGGGCGTGCAAACCGCCGGCAACAGCTGCGCAGTGGTCGATGGCGCTGCGGCGGCGCTGGTGGCGCGCTTGTCCACCTGCACGCGGCCACCGTTGGCCCGCTTGCGGATGGTCACGGCAGTTGGTGTGCCACCGCAGACCATGGGTATCGGGCCAGCGCCGGCGATCGCGCTGCTGCTGGCGCGCAGCGGTCTGCGCCTGGAGCAGATCGACCGTTTCGAAATCAACGAAGCCCAGGCCGCGCAAGTGCTGGCCGTGGTCCAGTCGCTACAGCTGGATGTCAACAAGCTCAATGTCCACGGTGGGGCCATTGCCCTCGGCCACCCGCTGGCCGCCACCGGCCTGCGGCTGGTGCACACCCTGGCCCGGCAACTGCGTCAGGACAACCTGCGCTACGGGGTTGCCGCAGCCTGCATCGGCGGCGGCCAAGGCATGGCACTGCTGCTCGAAAACCCCCATTTCATTGGCTGAACACGAGGTATCCCATGGCCTGGAAGGCACCTTTGGCGGACATGCAATTCGTACTGCAACACTGGCTGCGGGCCGACCGCGCCTGGCAGGCAATGCCGGCCTATGCCGAGGTCGACCTTGATCTGGCCATGCAGGTGCTGGAACAGGCTGCCCGTTTCAGCGAGCAGGTACTGGTGCCGCTGAACACAACGGGTGACCGCCAGGGTTGTACGCTGGAGCATGGCAACGTGCGCACGCCGCAGGGTTTCCCGGCGGCCTATCGGGCTTATGTCGAGGGTGGCTGGCCTGCGCTGGCCTGTGATCCGGCGCTGGGTGGCCAGGGTTTGCCTGTGCTGCTGGACGCTGCCATGCAGGAGATGCTGTTTGCCAGCAACCATGGCTGGGCCATGTATACCGGCATCGCTCATGGCGCGTACCTGTGCCTGAAGGCCCATGCCTCTGCCGAGCTGCAGGCGCGGTACCTGCCGGGGATCGTCAGTGGCGCAACCTTGCCCACCATGTGCCTCACCGAGCCCCAGGCCGGCAGCGACCTTGGCTTGCTGCGCTGCCGCGCCGAAGCTGTGGGCGAAGGCCGTTATGCCGTCACCGGCAACAAGCTGTTCATCTCCGGCGGCGACCACGACCTCACCCACGATATCCTGCACCTGGTGCTGGCCCGCCTGCCGGGTGCGCCGGCAGGCAGCCGCGGCTTGTCGCTGCTGCTGGTGCCGAAATGGCTGGAGGATGGCCAACGCAATGCCGTGCACTGCGATGGCCTGGAACACAAGCTGGGCATCCGCGCCAGCGCTACCTGCACGCTGCGCTTCGAGGGCGCCAGCGGCTGGCTGGTCGGGCAGGCGCACGGCGGCCTGGCGGCCATGTTCGTGATGATGAATGCGGCCCGCCTGCATGTCGGCCTGCAAGGGCTGGCGCATGCCGAGGCGGCCTGGCAATGCGCCCGGGACTATGCCCTGGAGCGTCGGCAGATGCGTGCGGTGGGGCATGCGCTAGGGGATGCCGACCCGATCGCCCTGCACCCTGCCATGCGCCAGGTGCTGCTGGAGCTGCGGGTGCGTAGCGAAGGCATGCGCGCGCTGGGCTACTGGACGGCGCACTGGCTGGATGTGGCCGCCGCAGCAGCCGACCCGGCACAGCGGACCAAGGCGTCTAAGCTGGCGGCCCTGCTGACGCCGATCGTCAAGGCGGCCTTCACCGACTA
>NZ_JABMCW010000552.1:0-2302 GCF_013179705.1 Pseudomonas sp. CM25
ACACCAGGCAATCCACATCCGGGTGTAGCCCCAGCGCCTGCCCGGCCTGCTCGCCCAGGCCCGGCACCACGTTCAGTACCCCTTCCGGCAACCCGGCCTGCAGCGCCAGCTGGGCCAGGCGCAGGGCCGAGAACGGCGACTGCTCGGCGGGCTTGAGCACCACGCTGTTGCCGGCGGCCAATGCCGGGGCAAGCTTCCAGGCGGCCATGTCGAGCGGGAAGTTCCACGGTACCACCGCAGCGACCACGCCCAAGGCCTCCCGGGTGATGGTGGCGAGGGCATTGGCTGCGGTAGGCGCTACCTGGTCGTATAGCTTGTCCAGCGCCTCGCCGTACCAGGCGAACACATGTGCCGAGCCCGGTACGTCGATGTTGTAGGCGTCCATGACCGGCTTGCCCATGTTCAGCGAGTCCAGCAGGGCCAGCTCTTCACGGTGGGCCATGATCAGCTCGGCCAGGCGCAACAGTACTTTCTTGCGCTCGGTCGGGGCCATGCGCGGCCAGGGGCCTTGCTCGAAGGCCCGACGGGCGCTGGCGACGGCCAGGTCGACCTCGGCCTGGCCGCAGGCGGCGACCTGTGCCAGGACCTGGTTTGTGGCGGGGTTGATGGCGGCGAACGTTGCGCCGCCCTGTGCGTTGACGGCTTTGCCGTCGATCAGCGCGCAGGCGGGCAGATACAAGTCCGAGGCGCGTTGTTGCCAGAATTCGAGGGTGTACATTTGTACTCCAGGTAACCGCCATCGCGGTCTCTGTTGCTCATAAGGTGCAGTTTTCGTACAGCCCTGTGGAAGCGGGTTCACCCGCGGGCACCAGCAAAGCCGGTGCCACACACCGCGTCGCATTCTTCGCGGGTGAGCCCGCTCCCACAGGGGTGGCGGTGGGCTTGCGGATGGTCAGAGCCTGCCGACCAGGCGCGCGGTACGGTCCACGGCGATGCGGGTCTTTTCGACCAGCTCGTCCAGCTCGCCATGGCTGGCGATCAGCGCCGGGGCCATGATCATCCGGCCGAGGGTGGAGCGAATGATCACCCCTTCCTCGAAGCCGAAGGTGCGGCATTGCCAGGCCAGGTCGTTCTCGTTGGCAAAGCGCTTGCGCGTCGGCTTGTGTTCGGCAAACTGCAGCGCTGCCACCAGCCCGGCACCCTGCACCTGGCCGATCAACGGGTGATCGGAAAACACCTCGCGCAAGATGCGCTGCAGGTACGGCCCGGTGTCTTCCTTCACCTGGCGCACGATGCCTTCGTCACGCAGTGCCTTCAGGTTGGCCACCGCCACCGCCGCCGCCACCGGGTGCCCGGAATAGGTCAGGCCGTGGGCAAACACCCCGCCGCGCTCGACCAGCGCCTCGGCAATGCGCTTGCTCAGCACCAGCCCACCCATGGGCACGTAGCCGCTGGTCAGGCCCTTGGCGATCGACAGCGTGTCGGGCTCGAAGCCGAAGTACTCATGGGCGAACCATTCACCGGTGCGGCCAAAGCCACCAATCACCTCGTCGGCACACAGCAGCACGTCGTACTGGCGGCAGATGCGCTGGATTTCCGGCCAGTAACTTTCCGGCGGGAAGATCATGCCACCGGCACCCTGGAACGGTTCGGCGATAAAGCCTGCTACGTTCTCGGCGCCCAGTTCGAGGATCTTTGCTTCCAGCTGCAGCGCGCAGCGGCGGCCGAACTCGGCCGGGGTCAGCTCGCCGCCCTCGGCGTACCAGTACGGCTCGTCGATGTGCGCCACATCCGGGATCAGCCCGCCCATTTCGTGCATGAACTTCATGCCGCCCAGCGCCGTGGCCGCCAAGGTCGAGCCGTGGTAGCCGTTCCAGCGGCCGATCATGATCTTCTTGGTCGGCTGGCCGACGACTTGCCAGTAGCGGCGCACGGTACGGATCAGCACCTCGTTGGCTTCGGAGCCTGAGTTGGTGTAGATCGCGTGGCTATAGTGCCCGGGCAGCAAGCTGAACAGCAGTTCGGACAGTTCGATCACCGCCGGGTGAGTGGTGTGGAAGAACATGTTGTAGTAGGCCAGCTGGTCCATCTGCGCGGCAGCGGCGGCGGTCAGGTCGCGGCGGCCGTAGCCGAGCTGGGTGCACCACAGGCCCGACATGCCATCCAGGTAGCGCTTGCCCTCGCTGTCCCACAGGTGCAGGCGTTCGCCACCCACGATCACCCGCGGCCCTTCGGCGTTCAGCGCCTTCTGGTCGAGGAAGGCATGGATGTGGTGCGCGGCATCGGCTGCCTGGTAGTCACGGGTCTGGCGTTGCGGGGCGAAAGGCGCATTCATTGTTGGTTTTCCTTTGCGGTGGGGTTG
>NZ_JABMCW010000553.1:0-2293 GCF_013179705.1 Pseudomonas sp. CM25
CTGGCGCTCGGTGCTTTGGTCAGCGGTACTGACGCGGATGTATCCAACGTTCATGGTGCCCACCTCTGTGTTCATCAGGGTCTAGATGTATTCACGGTGGCACCGTTTACCCCTCCAATCAAGCGCGCAGCCCAAGCAAGTGTATTCATCCGACGCGCGGTCAACAGGCTATACCCTGATGAATACATGGGCGAAGGTCGCCGGCTGTGCCCAATCGCCCCCTGGAAAAGGGTCTGGGAGCGGAATAGTCGACCCCGCCCGGTACTCGTATCGTCCTTCCAGAACGTTACACAATTACATATAGGGTCTGAAACCCTGACACCCCCGTCCCGAGCCCAAACCCGTGTGAATGAAAAACGTCCTTCGGAATTCCCGGAAAAATTTTCCGTAAATTTCAGCCACTTATTTTAAGTCACCACCTAAAAAACCTGTGCCAATAAGCGTAACAACCCGCCCTGTAGAGGAAGCCGCATATACTCTATATTGCCAAGTTCAACAAGTACCGTCCGTCTAATCACGATTGTTCATAACTCGACACCGGAATATTCTGTAGGCAAGCAGAAAATCCACTCAACGGTGGGCGCCATGAACGATCAAAACATCAGCCTCGCAGCAACCGCCGCCCTCGCCGGGGTTGACGCCAGCTGGCTGTGCCGCCACCGCGCCGAACTCCCCACAGCTGTACCCGCCCACACCGGAGAACCCGGCAGGCCGTACCTCGCGTACACCACCCACGACCTCGCCGCATTCGCCCTGGAACACACTGCGCACTTGAGCGAGGCGGAGTGCCGGCTAGCCCTTGCGATTGCCCGCGCCACCCAAAAGCGCCACCGCAAGACAGCCGGCTTCTGTGCCGGAGCGACCGACCCCATTACCGGCCAGGTCGAACTGGTCCGCATCTACGCCGAACCCAGCCTGGAGCCACAGCCATGAACTTCGCCACCGCCCTCACCATGCCTGCCACCCCGCCAGCTGATACACCTGCACAGCGCAAGGCCGACCGCACCCACGCGCAGATGCTGCGCCTGGCCACTGCTCTGTGCCGATGCCACCTGCTGCCGGCCAGCAACACGGTTCACTGACCCACACGACCAGGGGAAATCATCATGGCTACTTTCGCGGACATTTTTAGCCAGGAGAATGTCGGCAACCTGCTCGCAGACCCGCGCCTGATGCTCGGCCTCAAACTCATGTCGCAGGGCCGGCAAGGATCCAGCAGCCAGGCCCTCGGTCAGGCTGGTAGCGAAGCTGCTGTGCTGATGGGCGAACAGCGCCGCCAGCAGGAATTGGCCCAGTACCGCCAGCAGATGACCGCGCTGCAGGCGCAGCAGATGCAGATGCGCCAGCAGGCAGCAGACGCCAAGGCAGCGCAACAGGCGCAGTATCAGGAGCGCCTGCAAGACCCCAGCTTCCTCGACCAGCTGAGCCCCACCGCCCGGCAGATGGCCGGCCTTGGCGTAAACCCGGACGACCTGATCCGGGCAATCAACAGCGATAACCTGGCGCAGCACCGTGACGCAACCCTGGCCCAGCAGCAGGCGCAGTTCGCTACCCGCGAAGGCCGCATCGGTGCCAATCAAGGTGGTTCCTCCGGACCGCGTATGCCTACCCAGCGCCAGGTGCTCGACGAGCCCTTGGGCGATGGCCGTATGCAGCGCCATGTGCTCAACCTGCAGACGGGCCAATACGAACCTTACGGCGAGCCATTCAACCAATACAGCCCTGGCCGCAAGGCCAACGCCGGTGCTGATGCGGCCGTCGACGAAATCCTGGGCAACACAGGCCCATCCGCTGCCGAGGCTTTACCCGGTACTGGCAACCTGCAGAGCTACGCGCCACAGCAACAACAGCCGGTCGGTGTGCTGCCAATGGCCGCTAGTGGCGGTGGTGCAGCCAAGACCGAGAAACGTGTACCAGGCCAAGCACAGATTGCCACCCCGACGACCAAGGCGGAATACGACGCCCTGCCGGCCGGTGCGCAGTACATCGACCCTGTGAGCGGCAAGACCGCCACCAAACGAGGTTAACGTGCGATGGCATTTTCCGCCTTTGGGGACGAACTCCCCGACGACCCAACGCCGCCTGACCCTGCTGCGCCTCAACCGCAGAAGGCGCCAGCGCAGCCGCAGGTAAGCGCATTTGGTGATCCGCTGTCGGCGTTCGGTGATGCCATCGACAACGATGTGCCACCCGCAGAGCAGGCCGGCTATCTGGGTCGCATCGAATCAGCCATCGACAACAGCATGCTTGGTGACTACGGCCGGTCGGTCGCCCGTGGTGGCGTAGGCGTCGG
>NZ_JABMCW010000554.1:0-2284 GCF_013179705.1 Pseudomonas sp. CM25
CGAGCAAGCTTGAGGGTGGGGCGCTTGAGCGTCATCCATTGGAGCAGGCCACGACCATTGAGGCCTGGCTGAAGGCCAAGGTCCGCAGTTATCAGCCACGGCCTGTGCCGCCGATCAGCATCATGCGAAACGGTGAGCTGGTCGCGCCTGCGACCTGGAGCGAAACCGAGATCGGCCCCGAAGACCAGGTGTCGATCTACATCGAGCCGAAGGGCAGTTCTCTCAAGACCATCTTCAAGCCTGGACCGCTGGCCAAGCTGTTTGGCCTGGGCAACCCGTTCGACCCGGTGAAGCCGGCCACGCCGAACATGCAGAACCGCACCTCGCGGGAGCTGAACCTGTCGACGGTGAAGGGCAACCAGGCCGCGCTGAACGATGCCATTCCTGAGCTGGCAGGCTCCCCGAAGCGCTATCCCGACTATCTGGTGCCCGCTCACCGCTACTTTGGCGAGCCAACCGAGCAGTGGACGGAGCTTCTGCTGTGCATTGGCAAGGGAAAGTACCAGGTCCTACCGGGCAACGTCATGGTGGGTGACACCACCATCGCATCGCTGGGCTCGACGGCCAGCTACAAGATTTTTGGCCCAGGCGAGGATCTGTCTGCCGAAACCGCAGCGCAGTGGTGGCACAGCTCGACCGAAGTGGGCTCGACCAATACCGGCAGCGCCGGCCTCACGCTGACGACCACCATCGCGGTGCAGCAACAGTTCACCGGCAACTCGGTGGTTGCTTCCGGTTTCGTCCTGACCGTTCCGGAGGGCGCCGGATGGTTCCCGTTCGGCTGGGATGCCGGGATGATCGCCAGGGTAGAGATGCTGTACCCGTACACCTTCACCGCGCCGGCGGACGGCAGCGCCACGGTTATCAGCGGTAAGCACCTCCCGATGCTGGGGGCGTTTGTCGGGATGAAGGTTGAACTGGCCGGAGCCAACGCCGGTGAGTACGTGGTGGCCACCTACACCCCGGAAGTGCCCGCTACGCCTGAAGTGCCTGGTTCTCCGTCCATGGTGACGGGCAGTGCTGCACCGAACCGTTTCAATTTCGATGTGTCGCCCGTGAGCTTCACGGTGTCTCGGGGCTCCAGTGATTTTCCGGTGACCCTGAATACGGCCACCACAAACCTGGCCGGCCTGGTCTCTGCCGTGAATACGGCACTAGCCGGTACCGCCTTGGTGGCCAGCGACTCCAGCGGACGACTGCGCATTGCCGAGCAGGCCGCCCCGTTCACCGGTACCGCACTTGCCCTGAGTGGTTCGACCGATGATGTGTTCGGGGGGGCGCCCGTGTTCGTGACTGGCGTGAAGTCAGAGGCTGCAGTAGACGGTCAGTTCGCCAAGATGACCCTGGCCTATGATGGCGGCGCGCCGGCGATCGGCCTGCAAGTGGGCAATTTGCTGGCTTCGATTGGCTATCGCGGTCTGCGCTACAGGATTACAGCTGTGTCCGATGACGCGGAAGAGGATGATGACGACACCGAGGTTGACGAAAGCCACGGTCCATCGGCTATCACGCTTTCCCGCCTGACGGATACGGGCGCGGAGGATGGCGTCTGGGAAGGCTTCGACGCGCTACAGACTAGCGATGTCAACATTGTGCTCGATGGCTCGACCACTGAAGGCGACTGGTCTGGCCCGTTCGCAGTGGTTCCACCTGGTGAGGTGACTCGACGCCTGGAGATCGACTTCTTCTTCCCGCAAGGGATGATTCGCTACACCGAAAAGAACGGTAACCAGCGGCAGGTGAGCGTCAAGGTCGAGATCCAGTACCGAGACATTACAACCGCTGGCGCCTGGACCTCGGTCACGTCGACCTACACCGCCATGTCACCCGATCAGATGGGTTTTACCCGGAAAATCTCCATCCCGGCAGCCATGCGGCCAGAGGTGCGTGTGCGCCGTATTGGCGAGGAATCGACGACATCGAACAAGCAGGATCGCGTGCAGTGGTACGGCCTGCGCGGGCGCATTGAGCGCGTACCGAGCCGGTACGAAGGTGTCACGGTCATGGTGGTCTACGTCAAGGGCAGCAACCGCCTTTCGGCCCAGTCCGAGACCATGGTTTCTGTCCGGCCCACCCGGGTGCTGCCGGTGCGCAGTGGCGGGGCATGGGCAGTGGAAACACCCACTCGGGACATCGTGCCATGGGTGGCGCACGTGGCGCGCACGATTGGCTACACGGACGATGACCTCGATCTGGCAGAACTGGACCGGCTTGATGCCATTTGGAAGGCTCGCGGGGACTATTTTGACCTTGCGGTGACTGGCCAGGAAACCGTGCTTGAGGC
>NZ_JABMCW010000555.1:0-2277 GCF_013179705.1 Pseudomonas sp. CM25
GCAGGAGGCGTTTCCTTCGGCCAGCCGCCGTCGATGGAGTTCGGTTCGTAGGAGGCGCGGCCCTTGTGCACGACATGCTGGTGCAAGGCATCGCGCTGGTTGTTGTGGTTGGGCGCGACAGGGCGATTGATCGGGATCTGGTGGAAGTTCGGCCCGCCCAGTCGGCTTAGCTGGGTGTCGGTGTAGGAGAACAGCCGGCCCTGCAGCAACGGGTCATTGGTGAAGTCGATACCCGGCACGATATGGCCAGGGCAGAAGGCCACCTGCTCGACCTCGGCGAAGAAGTTGTCCGGGTTGCGGTTGAGCACCATCTTGCCCAGCGGGGTCACCGGTACCAGTTCTTCAGGAATGATCTTGGTCGGGTCCAGCAGGTCGAAATCGAACTTGTGCTCGTCCGCCTCAGGCACGATCTGCACGCCCAGCTCCCATTCCGGGTAGTCGCCCGTTTCTATGGCCTCCCACAGGTCACGGCGCTGGAAGTCGGTATCCTTGCCGGCCAGCTTCTGCGCTTCGTCCCAGAGCAGCGAATGCACGCCATGGCTCGGCTTCCAGTGGAATTTCACGAAGCTCGCCACCCCTTCGGCATTGATAAGGCGGAAGGTATGCACGCCGAAGCCTTCCATCATGCGCAGGCTGCGCGGGATGGCACGGTCCGACATGGCCCACATCACCATGTGCGCCGACTCCGGCACCAGCGAGACGAAATCCCAGAAAGTGTCGTGAGCCGACCCGCCGGTGGGCATCTCGTTATGAGGCTCCGGTTTTACCGCATGCACGAAATCGGGAAACTTGATCGCATCCTGGATGAAAAATACCGGCATGTTATTGCCAACCAGGTCGAAGTTGCCTTCATCTGTATAAAACTTGACCGCAAACCCGCGCACATCCCGCACCGTGTCCCCCGAACCGCGTGGGCCCTGCACCGTGGAGAAACGCACGAATACCGGGGTGATCTTCTCCGGGTCCTGGAGGAAGCCGGCCTTGGTCAGTTCGGCGTGGTTGCCATAGCTCTGGAAGAAGCCGTGTGCACCGGTACCCCGGGCATGCACGATGCGCTCGGGGATGCGCTCGTGGTCGAAGTGGGTAATCTTCTCGCGCATGATGAAGTCTTCAAGCAGCGAGGGGCCACGGTCACCCGCCTTGAGCGTGTTCTGGTTGTCGGCGACCCGCACACCCTGATTGGTACGCAGGGCGTGACCAGTGGCATCGCTGCGCACGTCCTCGAGGCTCTGCAGCTTGGCATTGGTGTTGGCCCGGTCGGGGGTCTGGGTTCCGGCGGCCTCGCTGTGCTTGGGCGCGTCCGTGTTCTTGTTGGGCATGATCGGCTCTCCTCGTCAGTCTTCAGGCGTGCCCTGTTCGGGCTTGTTTCATTAGTGACTGGAGGGCTTTGACAAGCGTTCAATCAGGATTACCGGTTGTCGCGATATGCCCGAAGGATTGGTGCATTACGAAATAAATGCTAAGAACAGCTATGGGAAAAGGCTAAAATGCGCGACCCCAGCTAACCGCTGACCCAAATTCCATGCGCCCCACAAGGTTCGCTACGTGATCGAGTTCCAACATGTCCACAAGACCTACCGCGTCGCCGGTAGGGAAATCCCCGCACTGAATCCGACCAGCCTGACCATCGAGAATGGCCAGGTGTTCGGCCTGATCGGCCATTCGGGTGCCGGCAAAAGCACCATGCTGCGCCTGATCAACCGCCTGGAAGAGCCCTCCGGCGGCAAGATCATCGTTGACGGCGAAGACGTCACCGCCTTCAACGCCAGCCAACTGCGCGGTTTCCGTCAGCAGGTCGGCATGATCTTCCAGCACTTCAACCTGCTGGCGTCCAAGACCGTCGCCGACAACGTTGCCCTGCCACTGACCCTGGCCGGTAAATTGTCGGGCAGCGAAATCGACAAGCGGGTCACCGAGCTGCTGGCCCGCGTAGGCCTGTCGGACCACGCCAGAAAGTACCCGGCACAGCTGTCGGGCGGCCAGAAGCAGCGCGTCGGCATCGCCCGCGCCCTGTCCACCAACCCCAAGATCCTGCTGTGCGACGAAGCCACCAGCGCCCTCGACCCGCAAACCACGGCGTCGGTCCTGCAATTGCTGGCCGAGATCAACCGTGAGCTGAAGCTGACCATCGTGCTGATTACCCACGAAATGGACGTGATCCGCCGGGTCTGCGACTGCGTGGCGGTGATGGACGCCGGCCAGATCGTCGAGCAAGGCTCGGTGGCCGACGTGTTCCTGCACCCGCAGCACCCCACCACCAAGCGCTTCGTCCAGGAA
>NZ_JABMCW010000556.1:0-2267 GCF_013179705.1 Pseudomonas sp. CM25
ATTTGTTCTGCTTGGCTAACAAACCTTGGAGTACTTGATTGACTTGTGGGTCGGGTGGGTAAGATTTGTTCCACTTCTGAAGAAACTTCACGGCTTCTGATGTGCGATTTGACCTGTCCAGGGACAATGCATAGGTGTAGGCATAGCGGGGGGCTGCAGGGGCGAGCTCAGTCGCTGTTCGCAGCGCTTTTTCAGCCGCGGCATATGCCTTTCGACGAACCTGGAGCAGGCCGATGGCGTAATGGGCCTCGGCTGAATTCGGCGCAGCGGCGACGGCGCGCTCAAGCAGCGGGGCGGCCTCGGCGTCGCGCGAGGTGCGCCTATAGAAGTCTGCCAGGTTCAGCAAGGCCCCTTCGTGCCGCGGCGCAACGGTGACGGCTTGTTTCAGTGCTGTTTCGGCCGCATCGTAGTCTTTGCGATCGATCTGGAATTGGCCCGATGAAATTAGGCTTTCAGGCATGTCTTCGTTGAAGGCGGTGGCCTGGATGAAGTCGTTGAAGAGGCTCTCCAATTGCGCCTGTTGCCGCGCCTGAAGCTGAGTGATATCGAGGCCGGCCAGTAGGCGCGCCATCTCCACTCGCAGTGATACCACCTGTTCATTCAGGTGGGGCGCGAGTAGTTGATACCTTAGCTGCAGTGGCAAGGTGTTCATCGAACGCAGAGCACCCAAGCGAATCAGCGGTTCAGGGTTGCTTAACAGTTTCGACAGCGCTTGTACGCTCTGCTGGTTATGAAAGGGTGCATGACGAAGGATTGAACTGCCACGGACGATGGCCGGCAACGATTCATCCTGGGCAATGCGCAGAAGTTGCGGCCCGATATCGACGCGACTGCTATCGGCTGCATGGAACACCTTGGCGAATGGATGTTCCGGTAGCTGGCGGTCCGTGGCCTTCAGCCAATCTTCAATATGCGCCTGAGCCCAGGCAGGATCCTGCTTGGTGTGGCATTGATTACAGGCATTGGGGGCGCCTACATCAGAGGATTGCTGGGGTCGGGGGATGCGTAAGCTGTGGTCCCGGCGTTCATCGACGCCCATGAATGTGGTGCTGGGCATATGGCAGTTGACGCACTGACTGCCGGCGCTTGCAGGTTGATGATGGTGATGCTCGGGTTTGTCGAAGACAGCTGCGTTATGGCATTGGGTGCATAGAGCGTTGCCTTCGGCTTTTAGTTGACCGCTGTGAGGGTCATGGCAGTTGGTGCACGCCACACCCTCCCTATACATCTTGCTTTGCAGGAACGATCCCCACTCAAAGACCTCGTCCGAGACTTGTCCATCTGCATGATAAAGAGGGGGTTCGAGCAGACTGAGCTGGTGAGTGTCGTAGTAACTGACGCGAGGGTCTGGCTGGCCTATCTCCACGCGGCGTGAGTGGCAACTTGCGCACTGCTGCATCTGGACGTCCGCACGTGGCCCGCTGTGCTTGAACATCGCTGCAGTCTGCTTGCCCTGGGCTATGTCTTGTACCGCTTTCCAGATGCCTGGATTGAGCAGCGAGACCCCGAAACCCGAATGCGTCGATGTGCTCTTTTGCGGCTGACGAACCCAGTCGAGGTGCGCTTTTGCCGGACCATGGCAGGCCTCGCAACCCACGCTTATCTCCGACCAGCGTGTGTCGTAGCGATTCTCCGAAAGCTGGTAGCCTTTTTCCAGATTGGTTGAGTGGCAACTGGCGCACCGGCTGTTCCAGTTGAAGTAGATGCCGGTCCAGTGCAATGGATCGGTGCTGGTGACCGCAGGTTCGCCGTGGTTCATGCTCGGGGAGTCAGGGAACAGGTGGTACCAGCGCTGACCACCTTGTTCTTTCGGGCGCGTATCCCAGATTATGCCCAACACCTGCTTGCGCCCGTCGGGGAAGTCGATGAGGTACTGCTGAAGCGGGTAGGTGCCGAACGTATGGGTGACCTTGAACTCTTCCAGTTCACCTGAGGCTTTGTCGGTCAGGACGTAAAATGCGCCGTTCTTGCGGTAAAAACGCGAGGTGATGCCGTTATAGGTGAAGCGACTGTTGTTGAAGTCGCCTTTTACCGTCTCGTCGCTTGCCTCGGCAATCGCCGAGAAATGATGGCTTTGCCGCCAATGCTCGTACTCTTCGGCATGGCAGTTCTGGCAAGTGTCACTACCTACGTACTCGCTTGCCAGAGTATTGAACGAAATAGCCACCAGTAGGACAACCAGGGCGTATGCACTGACGTGCCCGAAATGCTTCGATTTAGAGATCATATTTAGGCTTGGCTAACCTTGTGCATCGCTTGGACGGATG
>NZ_JABMCW010000557.1:0-2240 GCF_013179705.1 Pseudomonas sp. CM25
GTATCTCCTGGTGAAAATTCCTGGAGAGTACGTAAAGGTCGTGCTCGCGGTTCTCATAATCGCCTGTTGCTTGACCTTGATTACAGGATTCAAGCTCCAGAAGATGCCGTCGTTCATGCAGACCGCTGCAACCGGTGCGGGGGCAGGGGTCCTCAATGGCTCGCTGGGTCTTGGCGGCCCGCCAGTCATCGTTTTCTTCCTTGGTTCTCCGCTGGCATTGGAGGCAGGGCGGGCTTCAATCATCGCAGCCTTTCTTGCAATGGACGTGGCTGCACTGCCCGCTTTCTGGGCTCTCGAACTGTTTGGTCGAGAGTCGCTACATCTCGGATTCATGAGCCTGCCAGTGCTGGTGTTAGGGGTATGGCTTGGCTCAAGGATTGCGCAACGCGTAGAGGAGGCAGTGGCTCGAAAGATCATCATTGTTCTTCTGTTGCTGCTCGCATTTGGTAGCTTCTTATAGCGCGCCGCAGCATGGCCCCAAGGAAAGGCCCCAAGGTTTTTAAGCTAAATGTTTAGCTTGGAGCTCCTTCATAGCATCAAGGATGGCTCCTCGAGGTATTTCGAAGAGGCCCGATCAAAGAGGTTTAAAATTTCTGAAGTCCGCTGGTACCTGTGTTAACAATGATCACGTTCACTCTAGCCGCTGACGTCTGAGCAACGGCACCGATTGGAAATATCCCCGGACGAAGGTCTACTTCACAAAGCTTCGCCATCGCCGCACAGATGGCAGGCCTGTCAATTGGAACCAAGCATGGCTGTTCTGCCGAGGTAGGAGGTAGCTCCGCCGGAAGTCTTGCACCCAAGCTGCTTCTTCTTTCGTTACCCGAACGCCCTTATCTTCAAAGGCGTCCAGTACCAGGAACGTAAGCGTACGGGAAATACGCCTTGCGTAGATCAGCCAGGCATCCACTGATGCGGCAGTAGATGCTCGATCTCACTAGCTTTCTGCGTCGGCAGCCGCGTCAGTACATCCTTGAGATACCCGTACGGATCATGCCCGTTCATGCGTGCCGACTGGATCAAACTCATGATCGCTGCCGCTCGTTTGCCACTGCGCAGAGACCCGGCGAACAACCAATTGGAGCGCCCAAGCGCCCATGGCCTGATCGTGTTCTCCACCGGGTTGTTGTCGATGGGTACGGCACCATCATCCAGGTAGTGCGTCAGCGCTACCCAGCGTTTCAAGCTGTAATCCAGAGCCTTGGCCGTGGCCGAGCCCTCGGGCACGAGGTCGCGCTGAGCCAGCATCCACTCATGTAACTTCTGTGCAATGGGCGCCGCTATTTCTTGGCGTAATCGCCATCGTTCTTCATCGCTCATGTCTTTGGCCTGCCGTTCGACTTCGTACAGCCCGCCGATTGAGTGCAGCGCTTGTTCGGCCAACTGGCTTTTGTTCGCTACATGCAGGTCGAAGAACTTACGGCGGGCATGCGCCATGCAGCCGATTTCGGTGATGCCCAGGTCGAAGCTGGCCTTGTAACCCGCGAAGTCATCACAGACCAGCTTGCCGTTCCAGGTGCCCAGGAAGTTGCGCGCATGTTCGCCGGCGCAGCTGAGGCTGAAGTCGTAGACCACCGCCTTGAGGGCCGAGTACGGCGTCGTGCAATAAGCCCAGACATAAGCTCGATGCGTTTTCTTCTCTCCGGGCGCCAGCATCTGCACCGGCGTTTCATCGGCATGCACGACTCGCTGAGCCAGCACCGCTTCGCGCAGTGCATCCACCAGCGGTTGTAGCTGTACGCCAGTTTGGCCCACCCACTGAGCCAGCGTTGAACGCGGGATCGCCAGGCCTGCACGGCCAAAGATCTTTTCTTGCCGGTACAGCGGCAGATGATCAGCGAATTTGGCTACCATCACATGCGCCAGTAGGCTTGCGGTCGGGATGCCCTTGTCGATCACTTGGGCCGGCACCGGTGCTTGGATCAGTGTTTCGCACTGGCGGCAGGCCCACTTTCCACGTACATGCTGCTCAACGGTAAACACGCCAGGTGTGTAATCCAGCTTCTCGCTGACGTCTTCGCCGATGCGCTGAAGCTGACACCCGCAGACACACTGGGTGTTCTCTGGCTCGTGACGAATGACGGTACGTGGGAACTGCGGCGGCAGCGGCGCGCGCTTGGGCTTTTGGCGGGTTTCGTCCGACGTTGGGGCGGGACGAAGCGCGTTCAGTTCTGCCTCGATAGCCTCAAGGTCGGTGTTGAGCAAGTCATCCAGCAAGCTGCCTTGCGCTGGGCTGATCT
>NZ_JABMCW010000558.1:0-2239 GCF_013179705.1 Pseudomonas sp. CM25
GGTCTTTGGGTCCAGCGGGATCTGGCCCGACATGTATACGGTGTTGCCGGCCTTGATCGCTTGCGAGTAGGTGCCGATAGCGGCAGGGGCTTTGTCGCTGGTAATGACGGTCTTGCTCATGATGACTCCTTGCGGTTGGCGGACTACGTACGCATGCGGGTGATGCGGACCACTCCGGTCAGGGTACGCAGCTTCTTGATCACACGCGCCAGGTGCACGCGGTCGTGCACGCTGACCACCAGCTGGACCACGCTGATACGGCCGTCGCGTTCGTCCATGCTGATCTTCTCGATGTTGCCGTCGGCGGCGTTGACGCTACTGGCCAGCAGGGCGATCAGGCCGCGCTGGTGCTCCAGTTCGACACGCAGTTCGACATTGAACTCGCCCGAGATGTCCTTGGCCCACGAAAGCTGCACGCACTTCTCGGGGTTGTGACGGATTTCGCTGATGTTGCGGCAGTTTTCCAGGTGCACCACCATGCCCTTGCCGGCCGACAGGTGGCCGACGATCGGGTCACCCGGGATTGGCGTGCAGCACTTGGCGTAGCTCAGCACCAGGCCTTCGGTACCGCGGATCGCCAGCGGGCCTTCCGGCGCCGGCAACTGCTCGCCTTCGGCCGACAGCAGGCGGCGCGCGACCACGTAGGCCATGCGGTTGCCCAGGCCGATGTCTTCGAGCAGGTCTTCGATCAGTTCCAGGCGGTATTCGGCAAGAATTGCCTGGACGCGCTCCTGCGGGATTTTCTCCAGGCTGCTGTCGAAGCCGGTGAGCACCTTGTTCAGCAGGCGTTCGCCCAGGCTGATGGACTCGGAGCGGCGTTGCTGCTTGAGCGCGTGGCGGATGTGCGTGCGCGCCTTGCCGGTGACCACGAAGTTGAGCCAGGCCGGGTTCGGCCGTGCGCCCGGGGCGCTGACGATTTCCACCGTCGAGCCGCTTTGCAGCGGTTCGGACAGTGGCGCCAGGCGGCGGTTGATGCGGCAGGCGATGCAGCTGTTGCCGACATCGGTGTGCACCGCGTAGGCGAAGTCGACCGCGGTGGAGCCTTTGGGCAGCTCCATGATCCGGCCTTTGGGCGTGAACACGTAGACCTCGTCCGGGAACAGGTCGATCTTCACGCTCTCGATGAATTCCAGCGAGTTGCCAGCACGTTGCTGCAGCTCGAGGATGCCCTTGACCCACTGGCGGGCGCGGGCATGGCTGCCCTTGGGCTGGTCGTCGTCATTGGACTTGTACAGCCAGTGCGCGGCGATGCCGTTGTTGGCCATCTCTTCCATCTCGCGGGTGCGGATCTGGATTTCGATGGGCACGCCGTGCATGCCGAACAACGTGGTGTGCAACGACTGGTAGCCGTTGGCCTTGGGGATCGCGATGTAGTCCTTGAAGCGCCCGGGCAGCGGCTTGTACAGGTTGTGCACGGCGCCGAGCACGCGGTAGCAGGTATCGACCTTGTCGACGATGATGCGGAAGGCGTACACGTCCATGATCTCGTTGAAGGCGCGGCGCTTGCCACGCATCTTCTTGTAGATGCCATAGAGGTGTTTCTGCCGGCCGCTGACCTCGCCCGCGATGCCGTCGGCGGCCAGGCAGTTGGCCAGCGACTGCTCGATCTTGGCGACGATCTCTTTACGGTTGCCGCGTGCGCTTTTCACTGCCCGGTGAATCAGCGACGAGCGCATCGGGTGCATGGCCTTGAAGCCGAGGTCTTCGAATTCCACGCGCACGGTGTGCATGCCCAGGCGGTTGGCGATGGGGGCGTAGATCTCGAGGGTTTCCTTGGCGATGCGTCGGCGCTTTTCGCCGGACAGCACTTCGAGGGTGCGCATGTTGTGCAGGCGGTCGGCCAGCTTGACCAGGATCACGCGGATATCGCGGGCCATGGCCATGGCCATTTTCTGGAAGTTCTCGGCCTGCGCCTCGGCCTTTGTCTCGAAGTTCATCTGGGTCAGCTTGCTGACCCCATCTACCAGTTCGGCCACTGTCTCGCCAAACTGCTGGCTGAGGGCTTCCTTGGCGATGCCGGTGTCTTCGATCACGTCGTGCAGCATGGCCGCCATCAGGCTCTGATGGTCCATGTGCATGTCGGCGAGGATGCTGGCCACGGCCAGTGGGTGGGTCACATAGGGCTCGCCGCTGCGGCGGCGCTGCCCATCGTGGGCCTGTTCGGCGTAGAAATAGGCACGCCGGACCAGGTTGACCTGTTCAGGGCCCAGATAGGTCGACAGCCGTTCGGCCAAGGCTT
>NZ_JABMCW010000559.1:0-2223 GCF_013179705.1 Pseudomonas sp. CM25
GCTGGAAGAAACCGACCCGCTGGGCCGCAAGATCCGGTACGAATACCACCACCTGACCAAGCTGGTGACCCAGGTCCGCTATCCGGACGGCAGCACCTGGCAGCCGCGTCAAAGAGGTTTGGAATGCAAAAAGCAAAAAAATACCAAAAACATTTGGTTCTGGGTGTGGCTAGCACTGGAGGTTTGTATGAATGACTTCATCGCGTCAAGCATCGAGTGCTATGAGGAAGACGATGTCCTAATAGTTGCAATTGGTGATGGCAGCGCTGATCCTGCCAATTATGTGATAATGACGCGTTTAGAGGATGAAGATAATTCGAGTGTTGATGACTGCATCGGCTTGCAAACTTCTGAGGCAAGCCATGAGGTGGCAGGTGCTATAAAAAAAATAGCATTAGAGAAGAGTGGTCTTAGGGTTGAAGTCAAACCGGAATTCATTAAGCATTTCGGTGGTTCATCTATTTTCGCCAGGTTCGATAGTGTTATTTTTGAGTCGGCAGGGAAAGCATCTTCCTTGCGAAAGGCTTTGCAAGTGCTTTTTAATGGCAGTGCGGTAGAATTAGTTGTTTGAGTGCTGGATGTGAAGGGGTACTTAAAAGCTGAATCTATAAGGTTGTTTGTATTGCCAGGTATATATTGTTAGCGGAGGTGCCGCGAAGTGTCATGCGTGGCACCGAAACAGCTTCGAAAGCAAAAGAACTCGGATTTACCGCTCAAGAACTTAGCAATTGACAGTGCTGACCAAAGATATTACTTTTGTTGGAGTTGCTGACGAACATGGTAAGCCTGTGCCGTACGGTCCTCATCATGGAAGTAGGGCTGGTAGATTGTTTCACAATGATCTCATTAATGATTAGAATTCCACGCAAAGTAAATCGCAAGCGCTGAGTGTGATTGATTTGCATCGCAGTGATGAAATTGGGGGCATGTTAGATGGATGACGTTGATCGTTACGGAAAGGTGCATCTGTGGATAGGTACGAACTTTTCCTCCGATGAAGTTTACCTTAAATATTTCGAGTTGGAATACACGGAAGATTTGGATGATCCGGCCTACAAGGCGTGTGGATTTTGCCAGGATATTGGTGCAAGATGGTATGACGAGGATTTCATAGGGATCATTCCCAGAAAGTCATGTGAGGTGAGCTTAGATGAAATACTCAAAGATGCTGCGGTCGATCGAGCCTGTATTGGAAGTGTTAAGGCAGAGTGCCTCAGGCTTGGAGTAACCAAGGCTAATGCAATTTTTTGGTATTCTGACGGAGCGACCCCTATCTCAATCCCATTAAAATCAAATTACAATGGTTTAAAGTATGTGGGTTTGTATGAGGGGGAGTGAGTGTTTGGGTGCTTTAAGGATATCGGGCGCATCGCTCTAGTCTTCGCTGAGACTGCTAGGCGCTAGACCATTGCATTCGGTAATGCCTGCTGGAAGAAACCGACCGGCTGGGCCGCAAGATCGCCGGCGAATAGCACCACCCGACCACGCTTGTGACCTAGGTCAGTTATCCAATCTAGGTCAGCGTACGCGATTGGTATATATATGATCTTGCAGCGCTTGAAAGCCAGATCTTCCCTCACATCCAGCATCCCGGCGGAGGGTTATGGAGCCATCCCGTGGTTACAGGTCGGTACCAAGAGTGCGCGTGGTAAGCCGCATGGCGCTACAGGTGCTGTTCATGATTCAATATTCAACGTTCTTAAGTATAGGTAATGTATGAGTGCAGAGGATCGCGCCTTTTTCGAGTCTGAGTTACTAAAAGAGCTGAAGTTGGTCGCCGCTAAGTTCAAGGGCGTGACCGCCTCAAAAAACAGGCTAAAATTCAAGTATAATAAAGAATTTGTGGCCGAGCTTGCTCTTGAGCATTTGTCTAAAGTAGATTCTTATGTGTTGCTTGGGATGGTAAGTGGAGGAGAGATTTATGAGTGCGCTTCTAACTTTACTCCTCCTTATAAAAGCAATTTATTCAATGAGTTTTGCTTTTCTTTTATTTCGTCGGGTGAGAAAAATAAAGTTTTTAGTGGTAGCTTGGATGGAGCGATAAAAACACCGGCGCCAGATTTGGTGGGTCAAGTATGTGCGCACATTAGAGGTGTGCTAGAGAATTTTTATGTCCCCAAAGTTTTAGCGTGTATTGTGCCCAGTGATCGGACAATCAAGGATGTTTTGTCTTCGCCTGAAAGTTACGCGTACCCTGCAGTATTTATACATTGCGCTGCTGTC
>NZ_JABMCW010000056.1:0-23165 GCF_013179705.1 Pseudomonas sp. CM25
CAACCCGCCAACTGCAAGCCATCCCGCGCAATCGCCTCGGCGCTCAGCAAGGCATGGCTGATACAACCCAGCCGCACCCCTACTACCAGGATCACCGGCAAGTCCAAGGCGACGGCCAGATCGGACAAGTTCTCCAGGCCAGCCAGCGGCACACGCCAGCCGCCAGCCCCCTCGATAAGGGTGAAGTCGGCCCGTTGATCCAGCACATTGCGCATCGCCGCCAGCAGCGGCGTCACGCCAAGCGTCACCCCGGCCTCGCGGGCCGCTACATGCGGGGCAATGGCCGGTTCGAAGGCAAACGGGTTGACCTGCTCGTAGGGCAGTTTGATCGAGCTTTCATCGATCAGCGCCTGGGCATCGCTGTTTCGTAGTCCCTTCGCCGTCATCGTGCAGCCGGAAGCGACCGGCTTGGCCCCCAGCGTGCTCATCCCCTGCAAGCGCGCTGCATGCAGCAATCCCGCTGCAATGGTGGTCTTGCCGACATCGGTGTCGGTACCGGCAATGAAATAGGCCTGGTTCATCTCGCTCCCCTTACGCCTGTGGCTTGCGCAACACACCATAGACCACCTGATAGGTGGCTGGCAGCCCCTCTGGCTGGCGAAATGCCTCATAGGCCTGCAACAGGCCCTGCATACGGGCCCGGCCGGTGAGGCCGGAAGGCCGCCCAGGGTTCAGGTTATGCGCACCGAGGGCCTTCAGCTCGTGGGTCAGGCTGCGCACATCCGGGTAGTGCAGCACATGCGGGCAACGCTGCAGCCCAAGTGGTTCGAAGCCACTGGCTGCGCACAGGCGTTGGTAGTCCTCGAAACGTCGGAAGCGGTTCACGTGCACCAGGCCATCCACCTTCTGCCAGCTTGCGCGCAGCTCGTCGAGGGTGCCCACGCACAGGCTGCTGAAGGCCAGCACACCACCCGGGCGCAACACGCGCAGGGCTTCTGCCAGCACGCTGGCGAACTGGTCGCACCATTGCACGGCCAGGCTGCTGAATACCAGGTCGACGCTGACATCACGCAGTGGCAAACGCTCGGCGTCACCGACCACGTGGTAGTGCGCCCCACCTTGTTCGTTGCGGGCATGGCACAACATGCCTTCGGCGATATCCACCGCCACACCGCTGGCTTGCACGAACCGCTCGGCCAGGGCCCGGCTGAAATGACCGGTGCCGCTGCCCAGGTCCAACCAGCGCGACGGCTGCAGACCCTGCGGCAATTGCTCGAGCAAGTGCAGGCCCACAGCCCGCTGCAACGCCGCCACGCTGTCGTAGCTGGCCGCAGCGCGGGAGAACGAAGCAGCCACTTGGCGCTTGTCGGGTAGCGCGCCGGGCAGGGTCGGACGGGATAGATCAGTCATCGCCACTCTCATGCAGGAAAATCTTGATGCCCGACGCCAGCTCCTGTGGGTACTCCAGCAGGAACGCGTGGGAACTGTCTTCGACCAGGCCCACTTCCACATCGGGCAACAACTCGCTCAATGCCTTTGCCGCCTCTGCCGGCACCAGCGCATCGCTGCCGGCAAACAGGTGCAGTTGCGGCCCGGGGTAGGCCTGAAGGGCTTCGCGGGTATCCAGCTTGGCCAGCACTTCCAGGCCAGTGGCCAAGTACAGCGGGTCGGTGTCAGGTACCCCCACACCCAGCTGGCGCAACAACGTGCGCGGCTGCAGGGCGCCATCGCTGCACAGGCTGCGGAAACGCTTGAGGGTGACCTGGGTATGGCTGCGGCAGCCGTCGAGGAAGGTGCCGAAGGTGTCTTCGGCCATGCCGTGGGGCCAGTCCGGGCGGGCGACGAAACTGGGGTTGCTGGCCAAGGTCAGCAGGCCGCAGCAGTGGTCACCGCGTTTGCGCGCCAGCGCAGTAGCCAGCATGCCGCCGAGCGACCAGCCACCCAGCCAGACATCGCTCGGCAGCTTGCGATCAAGGTGGTCGAGCCAAGCCTCGACATCGCTGTGGGCAAGTTCCGGCAGCGGCATCAGCTCCACCTGCAGGCGTGCGTCCTGGGCGCGCAGGCTGGCCGCCAGCGGCTCCAGGGAAGCAGTGCCCAGGCCCCAGCCGGGCAGTAGAACAAGTCGATTACGCATCGGCGTTCTCCAGTTGTGGATAACACTCGGCCAATGCATTCAACAATAGCTGCACCTGCGCTTCGCTGTGCGCGGCGCTCAGCGTAACTCGCAGCCTCGCGCTGCCAGCCGGCACGGTAGGCGGGCGGATGGCGGTCACCAGCAGCCCGCGCTCGCGCAACATGCGTGACAGGCGCAGGGCCTGCGCGCTGTCGCCGATCAGGATCGGCTGGATCGGTGTCGGGCTGTCCATCAATTGCAGCCCGATCTGCTGCGCGCCTTCGCGGAACTGGCGAATCAACGCCGCCAGGTGTTCCCGGCGCCAGGTTTCACGGCGCAGCAGCTCCAGGCTCTTGAGCGTGGCGCAGGCCAGTGCCGGTGGCTGGCTGGTGGTGTAGATGTACGGGCGGGCGAACTGCACCAGCGCCTCGATCAGCTCTTCACTGCCGGCAACAAAGGCGCCGGCAGTACCGCAGCCCTTGCCCAGCGTGCCGATCAGCACGGGCACATCCTCCAGCCCCAGGCCAAAGTGCTCCACAATACCGCCGCCCTGGGCGCCGAGGGTGCCCAGGCCATGGGCATCGTCGACCATCAGCCAGGCGCCGCGGGCACGGGCGACTTCGGCCAGCGTCGGCAGGTCGGCCAGGTCGCCATCCATGCTGAACACGCCATCGGTGACCACCAGGGTATTGCCGACGGCCTTGTCCAGGCGGCTGGCCAGGCTGACCGGGTCGTTGTGCAGATAGCGGCTGAAGCGGGCACCGCTAAGCAGCCCGCCATCCAGCAGCGAGGCATGGTTGAGACGGTCTTGCAGCACGGTGTCACCCTGCCCCACCAGCGTGGTGATGGCGCCCAGGTTGGCCATGTAGCCCGTGGAGAACAGCAGCGCACGCGGGCGCCCGGTGAGCTCGGCCAGCGCCTCTTCAACCTGGTGGTGCGGGGTGCTATGGCCGATCACCAGGTGCGAGGCACCGCCGCCGACACCCCAGCGCTCGGCACCGGCCTGCCAGGCGGCGACCACCTCGGGGTGGTTGGCCAGGCCGAGGTAGTCATTGCTGCAGAAGGCCAGCAAACGCTGACCATCAACCACTACTTCCGGCCCCTGCGGGCTTTCCAGCAATGGTCGCTGCCGATACAGGTCTGCGGCGCGCCGTTCGGCCAGGCGCGTCGCCAGGTCGAAGGCCATCTCAGGCCGACGCGGCGTTGTAGAACATCTCGCTGCTGCGCTGCTCGACCAGCGCCTGCTCGATGGCTGCCTGGTGCACTTCGTCGGCGTGTTCTTCACGCGCTTCGGGCTTGATGCCCAGGCGCGCGAACAGTTGCATGTCCTTGTCGGCCTGCGGGTTGGCAGTAGTCAGCAGTTTTTCGCCGTAGAAGATCGAATTGGCGCCAGCCATGAAGGCCAATGCCTGCATCTGTTCGTTCATCTGTTCGCGGCCGGCCGACAGGCGTACATGCGACTTGGGCATGAGCAGGCGGGCTACCGCCAGCATGCGGATAAAATCGAACGGGTCGACGTCTTCTTCCTCGGCCAACGGCGTGCCGGCAACCTTGACCAGCATGTTGATCGGCACCGATTCCGGGTGCTCTGGCAGGTTGGCCAGCTGGATCAGCAGGCCGGCGCGGTCGTCCAGCGACTCGCCCATGCCGAGGATGCCGCCCGAGCAGATCTTCATCCCCGCATCGCGCACGTAGGCCAGGGTCTGCAGGCGCTCGCTGTAGGTGCGGGTGGTGATGATGCTGCCGTAGAACTCCGGCGAGGTGTCGAGGTTGTGGTTGTAGTAGTCCAGGCCAGCCTGGGCCAGCGCGGCGGTCTGCTCCTGATCGAGCTTGCCGAGGGTCATGCAGGTTTCCAGGCCCATGGCCTTCACCCCTTTGACCATCTCCAGCACGTAGGGCATGTCCTTGGCCGACGGGTGCTTCCAGGCCGCGCCCATGCAGAAGCGCGTAGAACCGATGGCCTTGGCGCGGGCGGCTTCTTCCAGCACCTTCTGCACTTCCATCAGCTTCTGTTTTTCCAGCCCGGTGTTGTAATGGCCGGACTGCGGACAATATTTGCAATCTTCCGGGCAGGCGCCAGTCTTGATCGACAGCAGGGTCGACACCTGCACGCGGTTAGCGTCGAAATGCGCGCGGTGCACGGTCTGCGCCTGGAACAGCAAGTCATTGAACGGTTGCTGGAACAGCGCCTTGACCTCGGCCAGGGACCAGTCGTGACGTGTTGTTGCAGTTGTGCTGGCGCTCATCGGCGTTTCCTTGTGTAGGCTGAAGCTGGCGCCGGGACAGGGAAAGCCCGCCAGCGCATCACGGATAGCTCGCATAGTCATGGAAGCCCTATGAACTGTCAACCGCACTTGAAACAACTGGTTTACAAGTGGTCACTTATTAATCAGTCGTGCTTGTTATGTGACGAGCCTGCCGGGCAGACCTACCCAGTCTGCGTTGCCTGCGAACAGGCGCTGCCCTGGCTGGGCGATCAATGCACCCGCTGCGCCCTGCCCTTGCCTATGGCCGGGCTCACCTGTGCGCAGTGCTGCCGTCGACCACCGGCGTTCGACCAGGTGATAGCGCTGTGGCATTTCGGCTTTCCAGTGGACACCCTGATCAGTCGTTTCAAACACAACCGCCAATGGCCGCTGGGGCGATTGATGGCCGAATTGCTCGGGCATGGGCTTTTGCACCGCTTTGCAGAGGGGCTGCCGCGCCCCGACCTGCTGTTGCCTGTGCCCCTGGCCAGGCGTCGACTGCGTGAGCGGGGGTTCAACCAGGCCGGGATGCTGGGGCGATGGCTGTCGTCACAACTCGGGATCCCCGGCGACCAGCGCATACTCCTGCGCACGCGGGAGACGCCCGCGCAGCAGCGCCTGGATGCCCAGGCACGGCGGCGCAATTTGCGCCAGGCCTTTGCGCTGATGGGTGATCTGCAAGGCAGGCATGTCGCCCTCGTCGATGATGTGCTGACCACCGGTGCGACTGTACAGGCCATCGCCGAGGTGCTGCGCAAGGCCGGGGCGCAAAGGGTTGATGTGTACTGCCTGGCGCGTACGCCCAAGCCTGGCTATGTATGAGCGTGCGCATCGCTCTGTGAGCGGCCTTGTGTCGCGATCGGGCTGCGCAGCAGCCCCAGCGATCTCTGCCCGGGCAGAAACCGTGGGGCCGCTTCGCGCCCCTTTCGCGACACAAGGCCGCTCCTACACACTATCCACCCTCAGGCCCAACACCAACAGACTACCCATGCCCCTACCCACCCCCCTTACCCAACACATATCCCGCCGCCCCCAGCGCATCGCGCTGCTGCAGCACATTGCCGAACAGGGCTCGATCACCCGCGCCGCCAAGGCTGCCGGCATCAGCTACAAGGCAGCCTGGGATGCCATCGACGAGCTCAACAACCTGGCCAGCCAGCCGCTGGTGGAGCGCAGCACGGGCGGTCGGGGCGGTGGTGGTGCGCGCTTGTCGCCGGAAGGCGAGCGGGTGCTGCGCCTGTATCAGCGGCTGCAGTCGTTGCAGGCGCAGTTTCTCGAAGCCGCCGAAGAATCCAGTGACCTTGATCTGCTCGGCCGGCTGATGTTGCGCACCAGTGCGCGCAATCAGCTGCAGGGCCAGGTCAGCGGGCTGAACCGTGAAGGACGGTATGACCGGGTGAGCCTGGCATTGGGCGGTGGGCTGGTGATCGATGCGTTGATCACCCAGGACAGCACTGCACGGCTGGAGTTGACGCTGGGCAGCATGGTGGTGGCGCTGCTCAAGGCGGGGTGGGTGCGTTTGCTGGCGGAGGGGGAAGAGCCCGAGGTGGGCAGCAATTGCCTGCGTGCGACGGTGGAGGAAATACTGGCAGAGGTCGACGGGCCCAGTGAAGTCAGGCTGGCGCTGGGCAATGGGCAGACGTTGTGTGCCATTGCCGAGGCGGATTGGCTGGCAGGCCAGCGGGTGGTGGATGGCTGCGCGGTACGGGTACAGTTTCAGCCCTCTTATGTGTTGATCGGGGTTCCTGCTTAGCCTGTGCCGGCCTCTTCGCGGGTAAACCCGCTCCCACAGGGATCGCATCAGGGCTTACAGGTGCGATCCCTGTGGGAGCGGGTTTACCCGCGAAGAGGCCGGCACAGGTATAACGCGCTACCATGGCCTCCACGCTGTCTTCCCCTGGAGTTCCCATGTCCCACCCGTTCGCCACCCTCACTCCCGATCTGGTCCTGGACGCTGTCGAAAGCGTGGGCTTTCTCAGTGATGCCCGGGTGCTGGCGCTGAACAGCTACGAGAACCGGGTTTACCAGGTAGGCATCGAAGACTCGCAACCGCTGATCGCCAAGTTCTACCGGCCTGGCCGCTGGAGCGATGAAGCGATCCTCGAAGAACACCGTTTCACCGCCGAGCTCGCCGACTGCGAAGTGCCGGTAGTTGCCCCCATGCTGCACGAGGGCCGCACCCTGTTCGAGCACCAGGGCTTTCGCTTCACCCTGTTCCCCCGCCGCGGCGGGCATGCACCTGAACCGGGCAACCTCGACCAGCTCTACCGCCTGGGCCAGTTGCTTGGCCGCATGCATGCCGTGGCCGCCACACGGCCTTTCGAACACCGCGAAGCGCTGGCTGTGGACAACTTCGGCCATGCTTCGCTGAATACCCTGCTGGATGGCAATTTCGTCCCGCGCGAACTGCTGCCCGCCTACGAGTCGGTTGCACGCGACCTGCTAAAGCGTGTCGAGGACGCTTATGCCCGCACCCCGCACAAGGTGATGCGCCTGCACGGAGACCTGCACCCCGGCAACCTGATGCACCGCGACGAGGTTTACCACGTGGTCGACCTCGACGACTGCCGCATGGGCCCGGCGGTGCAGGACCTGTGGATGATGCTGGCCGGTAACCGCGAGGAACGCCTGGGGCAACTGGCCGAGCTGATCGACGGCTACAACGAGTTCCACGATTTCGACCCGCGCGAACTGGCACTGATCGAGCCCCTGCGCGCCCTGCGCCAGTTGCACTACAGCGCCTGGCTGGCACGGCGCTGGGATGACCCTGCGTTCCCGCCCAGCTTCCCCTGGTTCGGCCAGCCACGTTACTGGGGCGACCAGATTCTCGCGCTACGCGAACAAATGGCCGCACTGGATGAGCCGCCGCTGAAATTGTTCTAGAAGCTTGCCCGCCTCTGTCTACAATAGGCGTCGGGTTATTTAGCTACCTAAGCAAGGATTCTGCATGCACGCCGCAAACCCGCGTCGCGGGTACATTCTGGGCCTCAGCGCCTACATCATCTGGGGTTTGTTCCCCCTGTACTTCAAGGCAATCCAGAGCGTCCCGGCGGTGGAAATCATTGTCCACCGGGTACTCTGGTCGGCACTGTTCGGCTCACTGCTGCTGCTGGTGTGGAAGCATCCTGGCTGGTGGCGTGAACTGCGCGACAACCCGCGCCGCCTGGCTATCCTGGCCCTGAGCGGGACGCTGATCGCCGGTAACTGGCTGACCTATGTCTGGTCTGTGAACAATGGTCGCATGGTCGAGGCCAGCCTGGGCTACTACATCAACCCGCTGATCAACGTGCTGCTGGGCATGCTGATTCTTGGCGAACGCCTGCGCCGCCTGCAGTGGCTGGCGGTGGCCATGGCAGCCGTGGGCGTGGCCCAGCAGGTATGGCAAGTGGGCAGCCTGCCCTGGGTGTCGCTGGTGCTGGCGCTGAGCTTCGGCTTCTATGGGCTGATCCGCAAGCAGGCACCGGTGGCGGCGTTGCCGGGCCTGGTGGTGGAAACCTGGATGCTGGTACCCCTGGCGATCGGCTGGCTGTTGCTGCATCCGACGGCGATGAGTGCCCAGGGCGCGTTCTATACCAACAGCGAAGCGCTGTGGTTGATGGCTGCGGGGCCTGTGACCCTGATACCGCTGGTGTGCTTCAACGCCGCTGCGCGGCACCTGCCGTACACCACCCTGGGCTTCCTGCAATACCTGGCGCCGACCCTGGTGCTGCTGCAGGCGGTGCTGCTGTTCGATGAGCACTTGTCGCCCAGCACCTTGGTGGCGTTCATGTTCATCTGGGCAGGTCTGGCGGTTTACAGCGTCGATGCGTGGTGGAATTTGCGCAAGCGCAGCTGATCATTAAATGATCAAAACTCTGCAGGCCAGGTAATTCATGGCCTGCAGACACATCTCCATAGGTTATCCACACCCTGATCCCCGTGCTTTGTGCACAAGCTGCTGATTGTTGGGTGTTTTTTGATCATATCTCTGCAAGCCACATGTTGCGTGGCCTGGAGGGGTACACCCCCAGGTTATCCACAGGGCCTTCCCCGCAATATCGGGATAACCCCACGTGCTGTCTGGAGCCCCGCCAATTCCGGTCAATCCTCCGGACGCAGCTGCAACTCCACCATCAAGTCATCCGCCAGGCTCTCCAGGCGCTGCTGCAGCTCATCCAGCGGCAAAGTCAGCGGCAGCGCCAGCAATGCATCGGCGTGAAACAACGGCTCACTGCTCATCGGCGCAGGCCGCACCTCTGTGGAAAACCTCTCGACGTTTACCTGCAACTCAGCCAGCAACCGGGTAATGTCCCGCACGATCCCCGGCCGGTCGTTCCCTACCAGCTCCATGGCAATCGGCTTCCAGGTACAGGACGGCTCGATCCCGCTCTCGGCAATCAGCACGCGAATATCATGCTTGACCAGCGCCTGCAAAGACTTCACCAGCTCATCATAATTTTCCGCCGGCACCGCCACCCGCAAAATGCCGGCAAACTGCCCGGCCATGCGCGACATGCGGCTCTCCAGCCAGTTGCCACTATGGTCGGCGATGCACTGGGCGATGCGTTCGACCTGGCCGGCCTTGTCAGGGGCGATAACAGTCAGTACAAGATGATCCACAAGCCCTTCCTCGTGTCGGACCGCGCCGTGCGGCAGTAAATCGGGGATCGACTCAGTATAGGCAAGGCGCGGCAACCTGCCGCAGGGCACTCGACACAGCCAATCGTGTACTGTTTCAAGATTTATCTGGAACAATCCACCTGTTTTTTGCGAACATACCCACTCCCAGCGTGACCATACGCGACCAACGGGTCGCAGAACGGCGCTTTTAGTCTGATTTTGCCCCGCCTACTGCTTCATGTAGTATCCCGTGGCGCGGACTACAAAACGTCGTTTGGATGTCTGCCAAGGCGCCTGTGAAAATACGCACACTGCCCACCAGCCTGTCTGGAAGGCCGCACCCAGCCGCGCTCGGGCCATCCCGGGGGCACGCACTGGTGCCGTGTTTAGAGAAGCGCTACAGGCTTAATACAGAAGAGCGAAATAGCTGAGCAGAGTGAGGCAAGCAATGACTGGATACGTTCAAGTCGGTGGCCTTCAGGTCGCCAAGGTCCTGTACGACTTCGTGAACAACGAAGCCATCCCGGGGACCGGCATCGTCGCCGAGCAGTTCTGGGCAGGTGCAGAAAAGATCATCAATGACCTCGCTCCAAAGAACAAAGCCCTGCTCGCCAAGCGCGACGAGCTGCAAGCCAAGATCGACGCCTGGCACCAGGCACGCAAAGGCCAGGCACACGACGCCGTAGCCTACAAAAGCTTCCTCCAGGAAATCGGCTACCTGCTGCCACAAGCCGACGATTTCCAGGCCACCACCCAGAACGTGGACGAAGAAATCGCCCACATGGCCGGCCCGCAGCTGGTGGTTCCGGTGATGAACGCCCGCTTCGCCCTGAACGCCGCGAACGCCCGTTGGGGCTCGCTGTACGATGCCCTCTACGGCACCGACGCCATCAGCGATGAAGGCGGCGCCGAAAAAGGCAAGGGTTACAACAAGGCACGTGGCGACAAGGTCATCGCCTTCGCCCGCGCCTTCCTCGACGAAGCCGCGCCACTGGCGGCCGGCTCGCACGTTGACTCCACCAGCTACCGTATCGAAGGCGGCAAGCTGGTAGTTGCCCTGAAAGGCGGCAGTAACAGCGGCCTGCGCGACGATGCCCAGCTGATCGGTTTCCATGGCGACGCTGCTGCACCCACTGCCGTGCTGCTCAAGCACAACGGCCTGCACTTCGAAATCCAGGTCGATGCCAGCACCCCTGTCGGCAGCACCGACGCCGCTGGCGTGAAAGACATCCTGATGGAGTCGGCGCTGACCACCATCATGGACTGCGAAGATTCGGTTGCCGCCGTCGATGCCGACGACAAGGTGGTCGTCTACCGCAACTGGCTGGGCCTGATGAAGGGCGACCTGGCCGAAAGCGTGAGCAAGGGCGGCAAGACCTTTACCCGCACCATGAACCCGGATCGCGAGTACGCGGCGCCCAACGGCGGCAGCGTGACCCTGCACGGCCGTTCGCTGCTATTCGTGCGCAACGTTGGTCACTTGATGACCAACCCGGCGATCCTCGATGCCCAGGGCAATGAAATTCCCGAAGGCATCCAGGACGGACTGTTCACCAACCTGATCGCCCTGCACAACCTCAACGGCAACACCAGCCGCAAGAACACCCGCACCGGCAGTGTGTACATCGTCAAGCCGAAGATGCACGGTCCTGAAGAAGTGGCCTTCGCCGCCGAAATCTTCAGCCAGGTGGAAGACCTGCTGGGCATGCCGCGCAACACCGTCAAGGTCGGCATCATGGACGAGGAGCGCCGTACCACGGTCAACCTCAAGTCCTGCATCAAGGCAGCCGCCGAGCGCGTAGCGTTCATCAACACCGGCTTCCTCGACCGCACCGGCGATGAAATCCACACCTCGATGGAAGCCGGCGCCGTTGTGCGCAAGGGCGCCATGAAGAACGAGAAGTGGATCGGCGCCTACGAGAACAACAACGTCGACGTCGGCCTGGCCACCGGCCTGCAAGGCCGTGCGCAAATCGGCAAGGGCATGTGGGCCATGCCCGACCTGATGGCAGCCATGCTCGAGCAGAAGATCGCTCACCCGCTGGCCGGCGCCAACACCGCGTGGGTACCGTCGCCGACTGCTGCCACCCTGCACGCCTTGCACTACCACAAGGTCGACGTACAGGCACGCCAGCGTGAACTGGCCTCGCGTACCCCGGCATCGGTCGACGACATCCTGGCCATCCCGCTGGCCGCCGACACCAACTGGTCGGCCGACGAGATCCGCAACGAACTGGACAACAACGCCCAGGGTATCCTCGGCTATGTGGTGCGCTGGATCGACCAGGGCGTGGGTTGCTCGAAGGTGCCGGACATCAACAACGTCGGCCTGATGGAAGACCGCGCCACCTTGCGCATTTCCGCCCAGCTGCTGGCCAACTGGCTGCGCCACGGCGTGGTCAGCCAGGAGCAGGTGCTGGAAAGCCTCAAGCGCATGGCCGTGGTGGTCGACCAGCAGAACGCCGGCGACGCCCTCTACCGCCCGATGGCGCCGAACTTCGACGACAACGTTGCGTTCCAGGCGGCCGTGGAGCTGGTGGTGGAAGGTGGCAAGCAGCCGAACGGGTATACCGAGCCTGTGCTGCACCGCCGTCGTCGCGAGTTCAAGGCGCGTAACGGGTTATAAGCAGCCTCTGCGAGCGAGGGCCGCTTTGCGGCCCAATCGCCGGCAAGCCAGCTCCTACAGGGACTGCACAAGCGTTGGAAGCTGTGCGGTCCCTGCAGGAGCTGGCTTGCCGGCGATGAGCCCAGTACGGGCGGCTGTTCAATCGAGCTTCAACTCTTTCTTCACCAGCTCCAGCAACTTGCCCAGGTCCACCGGCTTGAGCAGGAAATCCACCACCCCCAGGTGCATCACGTCCACCGCCTCCTTCACATCGGTGTCGCCCGACACCACGATGATCGACAACGCCGCCCGCTCCGACTCGCGAACCTGCCGGATCAGTTCCAGGCCATCGCTGGGCTGCATGCGCAGGTCGGTAATCATCAGTGCGATGCGCGGTTCGTAATGCAGCTTGAATATCGCTTCGTTGGCCCCATCAGCGGTCATGCACTCGATGCCTCTGCTCTTCAGGTACCACTTCAGCGCGTCACTGTTGACCGGGTTGTCATCGACAATCAACACCACCGGGCTGGGCGCCAGCGGCGCACTCACCACGGCCAATGCCTCACGTTCGGCGTCACTCAGGATGTCGTCATGCTCAACCATGGCCATCTCGTCAAAAAAATTCCGCTTCAGCAGTAGGACCGCAGTAAATGCGCAACCCGATCCACCTTTCGTCGGGTCTTTGACAGGGCCGCTCATAGACTTACGTCCAATGGGCACCACCCCGCCGCAAGCCGACCATGGAGGCAGAGAACAACATGCCCGGCACCTATATATAGATATATATAGTTCGGCATAGCGATACGGTCAGTTTCATGAGCAAAAAGGACGCCTACAGCCAGGCGGGCAGGACGGCAGTGCTGCAGAACATCCAGGGTACGTTGCAGTTCCTGCAGCGTTTTCCGCCGTTCAACCAGATGGAGCACAGCCACCTCGCCTACCTGGTCGAGCAATGCCAGCTGCGCTTCTACGCGTGCGGCGAAAGCATCGTCAAACCGGCTGACGGCCCGGTCGAGCACTTCTACATCGTCAAGCAGGGGCGTGTGGTCGGCGAACGCCAGCACCTGGTCAAACCCGGTGTCGAGACCACCTTCGAAATCACCAGCGGCGAATGCTTCCCGCTGGCCGCGCTGCTGGGCGAACGGGCGACCCGCACCGAGCACCTGGCCGGTGAGGACACCTTCTGTCTGCAACTGAACAAGGCTGCATTCATCCGCGTGTTCTCGATGTCGGAAGTGTTTCGGGATTTTGCACTGCGCGGGGTCAGCAGCCTGCTCGATCAGGTCAACCAGCAGGTGCGTCAACGTGCCGTTGAAACCCTTGGCACCCAGTACTCGCTCAACACCCCCCTGGGTGAACTGGCCATGCGCCACCCGGTGGTGTGCAGTGCCGACACGCCCCTGCGCGAAGCCGTGTGGTTGATGCACGAGCAACAGGTGGGCAGCATCGTGATCGTCGATGCGCAGCGCTACCCTACTGGCATCTTTACCCTGCGTGACCTGCGCCAGGTAGTGGCCGCTGCCGATGCCGAGCTTGGTGCACCCATCGAGCGCCACATGACGGCCAGGCCGTTCTATCTCAGCCCCACGGCCAGTGCCTTCGACGCGGCCATGGCCATGACCGAACGGCATATCGCCCACGTGTGCCTGGTTGAAAACCGGCGCCTGTGCGGGGTAGTTTCAGAGCGTGACCTGTTCTCCCTGCAACGGGTCGACCTGGTGCACCTTGCGCGCACCATTCGCCATGCACCGCGCCTGGAAACGCTGGTCTCGCTGCGCGGCGAAATCAGCCAGCTGGTCGAGCGCATGCTCGCCCACGGCGCGTCGTCCACGCAGATCACCCAGATCATCACCTTGCTCAACGACCACACCGTGTGCCGGGTGATCGAGCTGGCACTGGCCGAGCGCGGCGACCCTGGTGTGCCGTTCAGCTGGCTGTGCTTTGGCAGCGAAGGGCGACGCGAGCAGACCCTGCACACCGATCAGGACAACGGCATCCTCTTCGAGGCCGCCGACCGCGCCGAGGCCGACGCCATTCGCGCCCGCCTGTTGCCGCTGGCCCAATACATCAACCAAAGCCTGGCCCAGTGTGGCTTTACCCTGTGCAAAGGCGACATCATGGCCGGCAACCCAGAGCTGTGCCTGTCGCGCAGTGAGTGGGCGCGACGCTTTGCCGGTTTTGTCCGCGAGGCCAGCCCGGAGAACCTGCTGGGTTCAAGCATCTATTTCGACCTGCGCGTGGTGTGGGGCGACGAGCAAGGTTGCGAGCAACTGCGCCAGGGCCTGCTCGAGCAGGTGGCCGACAACCGCATCTTCCAGCGCATGCTGGCCGAGAACGCCTTGCGCCAACGCCCGCCCGTGGGCCGCCTGCGCGATTTCGTCCTGACCCGCCAGGGCAACGACAAAGCCGCCACCCTGGACCTCAAGGTCCAAGGCCTGACGCCCTTCGTCGATGGTGCCCGGCTGCTGGCCCTGGTCAATGGCGTCGGTGCGTGCAATACGCTGGAACGCTTGCGCCAACTGGTGGCCAAGGGCGTCATCGAGCCACTGGACGGCGCCGCCTATGAAGAGGCCTACCACTTCATCCAGCAAACCCGCATGCAGCAGCACCAGCGCCAGGCCCGCGCCAACCTGCCGTACTCCAACCGGCTCGACCCGGACAGCCTCAACCTGCTGGACCGACGCATCCTGCGCGAGTCCCTGCGCCAGGCGCAGCGCCTGCAAAGCAGCCTGGCCCTGCGGTATCAGCTATGAGCCTGTTCGCCTGGCTGCGCCCGAGTGCGCCCGAACTGGCCCCCGCCATGCGCCAGCGCCTGGCCCGGTTGTCCAAACCCGCGCCGCTGGGGGTGTGCACCTTGCGCGAGCAGCGCTGGGTGGTGCTGGACCTGGAAACCAGCGGGCTCAACTTCAACCGCGACCAGGTGCTGTCGATCGGGGCCGTGGCCATCGAGGACGGTGCGATCGATTTTGCCCAGCAATTCGAACGCACCCTGCATCGGCCATTGCAGAAAACCAACGCCAGCGTGCTGATCCATGGCCTGGGGCCGAGCGCCCTGGCTGCCGGTTGCGACCCGGCCGAGGCGTTGCTGGACCTGCTCGATTTTATTGGCGACAGCCCGGTGCTGGCATTTCACGCGCCGTTCGACCAGCGCATGCTGGGCCGGGCGCTGAAGGACAGCCTGGGTTATCGCCTGCAATCGCCGTTTCTGGATGTTGCCGAGCTGGCGCCGATGCTCAACCCCGACACAGTACTGCGCGAGGCTGGGCTGGATGACTGGGTGGCGCGGTTTGGGCTGCAGGTGGATGAGCGCCATCATGCCAGCGCCGATGCGCAGGTGACTGCGGAGCTGGCGCTGATTCTGTTCAGCCAGGCGCGGCGGCAACAACTGGACAGCCCGTTGCAGCTGGAGCAGCGGTTGCGCGGGTGGCGGCGGCGCAAAGTGCACAATCACGGGCTGTAGATTTGCATTGGCCTTGCAGGCCTCTTCGCGGGTGAACCCGCTCCCACAGGTTCGGCGCAACATTCAAGGCATGCGCTGTACTTGTGGGAGCGGGTTTACCCGCGAAGAGGCCTGCCCAGGCAACACATCTCCAATGCTGGCAATCCGATAAGCGTCCATTGCACCCACCCCCTCCCCTCTGCAACAATCGCGAATAATTATCGTTAGTTAATACATACGTTCCAGGGGGACGCTGCTTGTCTTCTGCACACAGCCCACACGCCGATCTGGTCGGTGCACTGTACCGCGACCACCGCGGCTGGCTGCTGGCCTGGCTGCAACGCAGCATGGCCTGCCGCCAACGTGCCGAAGACCTGAGCCAGGACACGTTCGTGCGCCTGCTCGGCAGAGAGCAGCTGGACACGCCTCGCGAGCCCCGCGCCTTTCTCGCCGCCGTGGCCAAGGGGCTGATGTTCGACCACTTCCGCCGCGCCGCGCTGGAACAGGCCTACCTGGCCGAGCTGGCACTGATACCGCAAGCCGAACAGCCCTCCCCTGAAGTGCAACACCTGATCCTCGAAGACCTCAAGGCCATCGACCGCCTGCTCGGCAAGCTTTCCAGCAAAGCCCGCGCAGCGTTCCTGCACAACCGCCTGGACGGCCTGGGCCATGCCGAAATCGCCGAGCGCCTGGGCGTTTCGGTTTCGCGGGTGCGCCAGTACATCGCCCAGGGCATGCGCCAGTGCTATGTGGCCCTGTATGGGCAGCCGACGTGAGCAACGCGCCGGTTTCATCACGGGTGCTGGAAGCCGCCATCGCCTGGAAACTCAGCCTGGACGACGCCAGCGGCACGCCCGACGAACGCGGTGAGTTCATGCGTTGGCATGCGGCCAGCGAAGAGCACGCCCGCGCCTGGCGCCAGCTCGGTGCCATGGACCAGCGCGTCAGTGTAGCGGCCGGCCCGGCCCGCCAGGCCCTGCTGCAGTCTCGCGTCGGCCTGCGCCGGCGGGTTGCCAAGGCCGGCGGCGGCCTGGCCGGCATGTTGCTGCTCGGCTCGCTGCTGGCCTGGGTTGGCGCACCGGCGCTGGCACCCAGTTACTGGCTGGCCGATCAGCGCACCGCCACCGGCGAGCTGCGCACCCTGCGCCTGGAAGACGGCACGCTGCTGAGCCTTAATACCCACACCGCCGTGGACATCGACTTCCAGGGCGAGCAACGGGTGATCGTGCTGCATCAGGGCGAGATTTCGGTCGAAACCGGCCATCACGACCCTCGCCCGCTGCTGGTACGCACCGACGATGGTCGGCTGCGGCCACTGGGCACGCGCTTCCTGGTGCGCCGCGAAGCCAGCGGCACACGCCTGGAAGTGCTGCAGGCGTCCGTCGCTGCCAAGCCCCTGAACAGTGGTGACGAACAGGTGTTGCGCGAAGGCCAGCAGGTACTGATGGACGCCAACGGCCTGGGCCTGGTCGGCCAAGTGCCAGCCGGTGCCGATGCCTGGACCCGCGGCATGCTCGTGGTGGACAACGTGCGACTGGGCGACCTGCTGGCCACATTGGGCAAGTACCGCAGCGGCTACCTCGGGGTAGATGCCAAGGTGGCCGACCTGCGCGTCACCGGCAGCTTCCCACTGACCGACACCGATTTGGCACTGGCATCACTGGTGCCGGCATTGCCGGTGAAGATCGAGCGGCATACCCAGTGGTGGGTGACCGTCACTTCCAAGTAAACCTGTACTGGCCTGTTCGCGGCGGTTCGACGCTTCGATAAACCCGCTCCACGTCAATCTCACCGCATTTGAAATCGAGATGTCCCTGTGGGCACGTGTTCACCCGCGAAAGGGTCGGCACATGCGCTAATCAACTTTAAATAATTCTCAACATTTTTCAGATTCGCCCTGTCACTTTTCAATTCTCGCTCGGCAAGGAAGCAGCAAGCACTTACCCGTCGAGGAACCGCCGCATGTCCCGTGCCGTTGATCGTATCCTGCGCCCCAGCCTGATGGCCCTGGCCATCGGCCTTGGCGCCCCGTTGGCCAGCCCTGCCCTGTTCGCCGCCGAACAATCCGCACCGCGCGCCTACGATTTGCCCAGCGCTCCTTTGGCCACCACGCTCAACCAGATCGCCAGCCAGGCCGGTATCGCCCTGGCCATCGACCCAGCCCTGGTCAACGGCCGCACTTCGGCCCCGGTAAGCGGCCGGTACGACGGCCTCGGCGCCCTGCAAGCCGCCTTGGGCGGCACCGGCCTGCAGCTGCAGCAGAGCAGCGTCGGCAGCTACAGTCTGGTGGCGGTTCCGGATGGCAGCCTGGCATTGCCGGAAATCACGGTGAATGCGTCCAGCGCCAGCGAAAGCGCCTGGGGCCCGGTCGAAGGCTATCTGGCCAATCGCACTGCCGCCGGCACCAAGACAGACACCGCGCTGGTCGAAGCACCGCGCTCAATCTCGGTTGCCACTCGCGAGCAGATGAAAGACCGCGGCGTGCACAGCCTGGATGACGCCGTGCGCTATATGCCAGGGATCGTGTCCGCCAGCTTTGGCAGCGACACGCGCTATGACTGGATGCGTGTGCGCGGCTTCGAGCCCACCCAGTTTCTCGATGGCCTGCCGCTGCCACGCGGCGTGTACGCCAACCCGAAAGCCGAAACCTGGAACCTCGACCGCCTGGCGCTGCTGCGTGGCCCAGCGTCCTCGGTCTATGGCCAGACCCCGCCCGGCGGCCTGCTGGACATGGTAAGCCGCCGTCCGCAGGCAGAAAGCGAGCACGAAATCGAACTGCAGTACGGCAGTGACAATCACCGTCAGATCAACTTTGCCAGCACCGGCAAGATCGACGACGAGGGCCGCTTTCTGTATGGCGTCAGCGGTGTGATCCGTGACAGCGGCTCGCAGATCGATCACATCGACAACAAGCGCTACAACATCGCCCCAAGCCTGACCTGGAACATTGACGAAGATACTTCGCTGACGCTGCTCACCCAGTTCACCCGCGACGATACCGGTGCCACCAGCCAGTTCCGCCCCATCCAGGGCACCAAGATCGACATGCCGTTCGGCAAGATCTCCCACCACAAGAACCTGGGTGACCCGGACTACGAGTTCTACGATCGTACCTACTACGCGCTTGGCTATGCCTTCGAGCACCGCATCAACGACGTCTGGCAGTTCCGTCAGAACCTGCGCTACACCAAGTCGGACCTGGCGTTCCAGACCATCACCCCCGGCAGCTATTACCAGCCCGGTGGCCCGGTACAGGACGACGGCACTGTCAGCCGAATGTCCACCAATACCGATGAAGACATCAGCCAGTTCGCGGTGGACAACAACTTCCAGGCCGACTTCGCCACCGGCGACGTTACCCACACCCTGCTGATCGGCCTGGACCATCAGCGCATCAACACCAACTACCTGTCGATCTTCGGTTTCAACGTGCCGGACAGCAACGTCAACAACCCGGTATACGGGTTGCCAATCACCCGCCCGGACCGCTCGAAAGCGTTTTATGACTACAACCAGAAAACCCGTCAGACCGGGCTGTATGTGCAGGACCAGATGGCGCTTGGCAACTGGCGCCTGACCTTGGGTGGGCGGGAGGACTGGGTGCACACCGGCACCAAGTTCTTCAACCAGGGCGATGCCACCAATACCCAGCGGGACAAGAAGTTCAGCGGCAACGCGGCCATCAGCTATGTGTTCGATTCGGGCTTGGTACCGTACCTTTCGTATGCCGAGTCATTCCAGCCGACCGGCAATGCCAATGCGTCGGCCACGCAGTCTTTCAAACCCACCGAAGGCAAGCAGTGGGAGCTGGGGGTGAAATACCAGCCGCCGGGTTCCAACACCCTGCTGTCGGCAGCCGTGTATGACCTGACCCAGAAAAACGTCTCGGTGACCGACACCGTCGGTGGCGTGACCATCACCAGCCAGACTGGCGAAGTGAAAGTCCGGGGGTTGGAGCTTGAAGCGGTTTCCGACGTTACCGAGAACCTGAAGGTGATTGCCGCCTACACGCTGGCCAAGTCCGAAGTGCAGAACGGCGACTTCAAAGGCAACCGCCTGCAGCTGATGCCGAACCAGCAGGCCTCGCTGTGGGGTGACTACACCTGGCACTCGGGCGTACTGGACGGCTTCGGCATCGGCCTGGGTGCGCGCTATACCGGGAACACCTACGGCGACCAGGCCAACACCTACCTGGGCAAGGCCAATGCCTACACCGTGTTCGATGCCTCGGTGCACTACGACCTCGGCCGCCTGAACAGCAGCCTCAAAGGCGCGTCGGTCGCGGTCAACGCCACCAACCTGCTGAACAAGGACTACATCTCTACCTGTGACTCGTACTACTGCTACTACGGCGACGAGCGAAGCGTTGTTGCTAGCGCCACCTACAAGTTCTGAGTGAGCGGGGCCGCTTTGCGGCCCAATCACCGGCAAGCCAGCTCTTGCAGGTACAGCGCAAGCCTCTGGCCATGTGCCCCCCTGTGGGAGCTGGCTTGCCGGCGATTGGGCTGCGCAGCAGCCCCTCGATCCAACAGAAAAAATCGGTACCGTGATGAAAAGCCCAACCATCCGCCGCTGGTCCGCGATCCACACCTGGAGCAGCCTGGTCTGCACTCTGTTCCTGCTGTTGCTGGCACTCACCGGCCTGCCGCTGATCTTCCACCACGAACTCGAACAGCTGCTCGGCGACGCGCCTGAACTGCGCCAGATGCCGGCAGACACCCCGCACCTCGATCTTCAGCAGCTGGTGCTCAAAGCCGAGCAGCATCGCCCCGGCGAGGTCATGCAGTACTTCGGTTACGACGAAGACGAACCCAACGGCGTGGTCGCCATCACTGCCGCTACCGCCGGCACCGACCCCAACCTGTCCCACACCTTCATGCTCGACGCCCGCACTGGCGAAGCTGTAGCGATGCCAGCGGCCAACGGCGGCTTCATGATGCTCATGCTGCGCCTGCACGTAGACATGTTTGCCGGTCTGCCCGGCAAGCTGCTGCTGGCCTTCATGGGCGTGCTGTTCATCGTAGCGATCGTCTCCGGCACGGTGCTCTATGCGCCGTTCATGCGTCGCCTGGAGTTCGGCACGGTACGCCACGACAAATCCCGGCGCCTGCGCTGGCTCGACCTGCACAACCTGATTGGCGTGGTGACCCTGGCCTGGGCGTTGACGGTAGGCGTAACCGGCGTGATCAGTGCGCTGTCTGACCTGGTCATCGCCGCCTGGCGCAATGACAGCCTGGCCGCCATGGTTGCGCCTTATCGTGACGCCCCACCGCTCACCCAACGCGCCCCTGCAACCCGCCTGCTGGACATTGCCGCACAGGCCGCCCCCGGCATGCGCCCGGACTTCATAGCCTTCCCCGGGACGCGCTTTTCCAGCGAGCACCACTACGCGGTGTTCATGAACGGCGCCACGCACCTCAGTTCGCACCTGTACACACCGGTGCTGATCGATGCCCGCACGCTGGCGGTCACGGCGGTCGGCGAGCGCCCCTGGTACATGGACGCCATGGGCCTGTCGCAACCGCTGCACTTCGGCGATTACGGCGGGCGGCCGATGCAGATCCTCTGGGCCGTGCTCGACGTGCTGACCATTGTCGTACTGTGGAGCGGCCTGTACCTGTGGTGGAGCAAACAGCGCAGACCCAAAGGAGCGCGGGCATGAGCCACAAATCGCAATCGACCTGGCAGGTTTTCGCCTGGCCGGCACTGCTCGCGCTGTTGGCCGCGCTCGGCCTGTTCGCGGCGCTGCTCGGTGACGGCTGGTGGGACACGCTGTCATGGCTCGGCCTGGGCATTCCGGTCTGGCTCAGTGTGCGGGGCATGAAACGTCGCTGAGGTAGCTGGGTAACACATCGCCCCGGCCGCCAGCCTGCAGCATGGTCCGCTTTCAGAGCAGGACACGGACCATGACCACACCACAACGCTTTCGAGTGCTGGATGAGCGCCTGACAGCGCTACTGCCAGTAGCAGGCAGCGTAGAAAATAGCCTGGACCAGTGCCTGGGGCAGCTGTTCCCGGGCCTGGGCATTACCGCGCGCACGCTCTACTTCGACACCGACAACCTGTTGACGCTGACAGGTTTTCACCTGTTCGATGGTGGCACCTTCAAGCTCCCCGCAGGAAGCCGGCCAAGCCACGCCGAGCATCAGGCCCTGAGCCTGCCCGTTGGTTTCAGTTCACGCATCGACCGCTTCTGCCGCACCATTCGCCAGGAACTACACGCCCGACTGGCCGCAGATTGGCAAGCGCGCGACGCCACAGGCCTGACCCGTATCGTGCGACTCGCCTCGCTGCGCAGTGACCAGTTCGAAGCCGAAATGCGCTTGCGCAGCACTGACCAGACGCTTTCCAGCGAACATATCCAGTTGCTCAGAACCTGCCTGGAACTACCGCTGCCCTGGCAGCGCAGGCATTTGCCGCTGCATTCACGCCCACAGCTGTATCGCCCCTTGCTGACTGCCACCGAACCCAACTGGCGCAACCACATACCCGGGCTCATGGTACTCACTGAGCACGGCGCAGAAGGCCAGCTGCTGGACCAGCATGGCAAAGTCGGCCGTACCCTTCTCTGTAGTGTGGCGCACGGTGTGGAGGCCTTTGACAGCCTTGCCGAACTGCATCAAGAGCTTTGTGAACGCCTGGAGGACCCGCAGCAAAGCGAACATCTGCTGGCATTGCTGGCTACCCCCGAGCAAAAGCAACGCGCTCGTCAGGCCGAGCAGCTGCGCTATGACTGGTACCCCGAGGAGTTGGTGCAGTTTCAGGCATTTGCCATCCGCGACGCGCAGCTGGCACGCCTGACCCATGCCTGGCATCACAGTTGGAAACAAGGCCTGCAACGCAACGTCGAGCAACTCGACAGGGCATTGGCTGACGCACTGGACATACGCCCCCAGGTCGGCAGCGTCGGGCCGCTCGCCACACGCTACGGGCTACTGCTTGAAAAGCACCTGCCCAACTGGTTGCGTACCACCTCGCAACAAGGCGTGACGCATATCATGCAGGCGCTGCAGCAACAGGTGGCAGCGATCCAGGGAGCGGCGGCACCCGGGATTCTCACGCTGGGGCAGTTCAACCAGCAACACTCGCTGCTGAACTGGGTAAACGAGAGGCTGCAGGAATACCTTCAACGTGACCCAGGGCTGGATATCCACCCCCGCGACATCTTTGTCAGCGTAACGGTTGCGCGCCAGACAGGCCCCTTGATCAATCCGCTCCCCACTGCGGGCGCCACGGGTTACATCCCGGTAGCCAGCAGGCCTATCGTGGGCGACACCATCAAATTTGTTCGGCACACCTACAGGCTCGACGAACTGGCGCTGCTGAACATCGCCTGGTTCGAAGTCGACTACTGGCTCACGGCAAAGGTGCACCTGCACGATGGCGAAGCGTTGCCTGCCCTTACACCCTCCAGGGTCAGGCAGATGGTGCGGCGGCTGAATGCTGGAACCGGCTATCAGGCTTATCTACGTACCCAGTTGCTCGACTCACCCGAAGGCGAGTGGCGGCAGTGGGCGCACGGGGAACTGAACCGCACCCGCATGAACGCCGAGGCGGTCAAAGGGCGCTACGCCGGGCATTTTCTTTTGGATACTTTCGAGCAGGGCTACGGCTGGGCCAGCACAGTGATCAACGCACCCGACAGCCAGGCGCGCCCTTATTTCAACAACGAGCAGCGCGTGGACGTACAGCAGTTGCTCATCCAGGAGCAGACGTTGCAAGGCGTGCTGTTGCTGGTATCGCCCCTGAACTCCAAGCGCATCGTGGTGTATGCCCCGGACGCTCCCGACCGCCGCTACTGGCGTGAATATGCCAACGCACGCGGGCTGATGCGAGCGATACGCAACGATCAGCGCCTGCGCAATTACGTCGCCCAGCGCCTTCCCCGTGCCAACCGCGATAACATCGAGAAGCTCCTGGTCAAGGGGCGCCTCGGTTCACACGTACGACAGCAGACCATCACCGGTAACCTCTATCATGCAGCCTACCGCGCAGAGGTCCATAACCTGATGGCGCAAGCTGACGCTGCCACCCGCAGCAACGAGGAATTGCTCGGCACATTTTCGATCAACGTGCTGCGGTTGTTGCTCGACATCGTTACCCTGGTACTGCCACAACGCCAACTCATGGCGCTGGCCTTCGGGCGCATGGGTATCTCGATCTGGGATGGTTTCGAAGCGTTCAACGAGGATGACCACGAAGATGCGCTTCATCACGCCATTG
>NZ_JABMCW010000560.1:0-2212 GCF_013179705.1 Pseudomonas sp. CM25
CCAAGTTCGACAGCGAAGACGACATGGAGCGCCGCCTGCAGTTGCTGGTGAACGCCTACGCGCACCGCACCGACGAAGCCCTGACCCTGGCCAAGGCACGCCGCGCGGCAGTCACCGACATCGCCCGTACCCTGCGCAACATCCGCAGCGACTACGACAGCCTCGAGCACCAGCTGGCCCTGTTCAACCGCGAGATCAACAAGCGCCAGGTCTCCAACCTGGAGAGCTTCCGCGTGGTGCTGGCGCCGAACAAGGAAGCGCTCAAGCACATCGACCAGATCATCCACAGTGCCGGGCAGTATGAAGAAGGCGAAACCCTGTCGGTCTTCGACCTGACCCAGAGCGCCGATCAGGACAACAAGAACGAGGAAGCCAAGGAATACCTGGCACGCCTGGTGGCCGCCAACCACAACCAGCTAGGCCTGAAGGACCTGTTCGAGCTGGCGTTCGAGATCACCAAGGTCAACGGCCAGCCGATCATCCACGCCGACATCGACGGTGCGGCGTCCAACGGCACCACCATGACCATCAAGGCGCTGACCAACATGTATTTGTTGCTGCACCTGATGGACCGCGACCTGGCCGGGCGCATCCGCCTGCCGTACTACCTGGACGAAGCGGCGGACATCGACGAACGCAACCAGGCGGCACTGCTGGAGACCAGCCTGCAACTGGGCTTTGTGCCGATTCTGGCGAGCGTGAAACCGCAGGTGTCGGCGCATGTGGCCATCGACCTGGAAGGCGGCAGCGGGCCGAATGGCATCTATATCGACGAAGCGGACTGGAAGTTCATCAGCCGGCTGGATGAGGTGAAGCCGGTTGTGCGTGAGGATCATCAGGCCGAGGAACTGGCCTGATATCGGTGTACTGGGGCCGCTTTGCGGCCCTATCGCCGGCAAGCCAGCTCCCACAGGTAATGCACAAGTTTCAAGATCTGCGCAGTACTTGTGGGAGCTGGCTTGCCGGCGAATGGAGGCCAAAGGCCTCCCGGCAATCTACCTGGCTATCAATGAGCCCAAGGCAGGATCGGAATCGCAGTCACCGCATTCTGCGGGCTGCCTTCGACAATGCGGTCGCTGTACACCAGGTACACCAGGGTATTGCGCTTCTTGTCGAGGAACCTCACCACCTGCATGGTCTTGAACACCAGCGAGGTGCGTTCCTTGAACACCTCATCGCCATCCTTGAGCTCACCCTTGAAGCTGATCGGCCCGACCTGGCGACAGGCAATCGACGCCTCCGCACGGTCCTCGGCCAGCCCCAGGCCACCCTTCACCCCGCCGGTCTTGGCCCGCGACAGGTAGCAGGTCACACCCTCGACCTTGGGGTCGTCGAACGCTTCGACCACAATCCGGTCGTTCGGCCCGAGGAACTTGAACACAGTGGACACCTGGCCGATTTCCTCAGCCCCGGCCACTACTGGCAGCGCGAACAACGCCAGGGCAAGCGCCCTCTTCAGCAGCTTCATACCAGCACCAGATTGTCGCGGTGTACCAGCTCAGGCTCGGCGCTATAGCCGAGGATCGACTCGATGGTAGCGGACGACTGACCAATGATCTTCTGCGCCTCCAGGGCGCTGTAGTTGGCCAGCCCGCGAGCCACTTCAATACCGTCCGGGCCAACGCACACCACCATCTCGCCACGGCGGAAGCTGCCCTGCACGGTTTTCACACCCACCGGCAACAAGCTCTTGTTGGCCTCACGCAGCGCCTGCACGGCACCGGCATCCAGCACCAGCGTGCCGCGGGTTTGCAGGTGACCGGCCAGCCACTGCTTGCGTGCAGCCAGCATGCCGCGCTCGGGCGACAGCAGGGTCCCCAGGCGCTCGCCGGCCTTGAGGCGGTCCAGCACGCGCTCGATGCGGCCACCGATGATGATGGTATGAGCACCGGAACGGGCAGCCAGGCGCGCGGCACGCAGCTTGGTCTGCATACCGCCACGGCCCAGGGCACCACCGGTACTGCCGGCCACCGCGTCCAGCGCCGGGTCGTCGGCACGAGCCTCGTAGATCAGCTGGGCTTCGGGGTTGTTGCGCGGGTCGGCGTCAAACATGCCATCGCGGTCGGTGAGGATCACCAGCAGGTCGGCTTCGACCAGGTTGGCCACCAGCGCCGCCAGGGTGTCGTTGTCGCCGAAGCGGATTTCGTCGGTGACCACGGTGTCGTTTTCGTTGATCACCGGCACTACACCCAGGTCGACCAGGGTGCGCAGG
>NZ_JABMCW010000561.1:0-2205 GCF_013179705.1 Pseudomonas sp. CM25
GAAAGCGCCCCATGGCTACGGGCGCCTCTTCGGCCACCTCGACCGGGTAACCGTCGACACGGGTGCTGCGGATAGTGCCAACGGCTGGGTAGAACGCCAGCGCTTGCATGGGCCGGGCATCGACCGGGTCGGCGAGGATCATGTGGTGCAATCCGGCAACCCAGGGCGCGGCCTCAGCTTGTGCCAGCAGGCCGCCGAGCAGGGCCAGCGTCAACAGGCAACGTCGGATACTCATCGGCAGGGGGCTCCTCGCTGGGCTCAGCGATACCCCAGCATAGAGCCGGGTGGCGCTGCAGCAGATGAAAACTGGATGAAACCATCGCCATGCATCGCGCGCTTGCGCCCTGTGCATTTGCGCATTTCGCCGAACCCGTGGCATAGATACAGGTCCACGTACTTACGTGACCGTTTCGCGCCATTGAAGGAGATTCATGCATGAGCAAGCCCCCTTACGTGCCGCCCAAGGTCTGGCGCAACAGTGCAGCGTCCGGCGGCCAGTTCGCCAGCATCAACCGCCCGGTTGCCGGCCCGACCCATGACAAGGACCTGCCGCAGGGTGAACACCCGCTGCAGCTCTATTCCCTGGCCACGCCCAATGGCGTAAAGGTCACCATTGCCCTGGAAGAGCTGCTTGCATTGGGCCATGCCGGAGCCGAATACGATGCCTGGCTGATCCGCATCGGCGAGGGCGACCAGTTTTCCAGCGGCTTTGTGCAGGTCAACCCCAACTCGAAGATACCCGCCCTGCTCGACCGCAGCGTCGAGCCGCCGGTACGGGTGTTCGAGTCGGGCTCGATTCTGCTGTACCTGGCGGAAAAGTTCGGCGAATTGCTGCCAAAGACTCCCGCCGCGCGCACTGAAACGCTGAACTGGCTGTTCTGGCAAATGGGCGCGGCGCCTTACCTGGGCGGTGGTTTTGGCCACTTCTATGTGTACGCGCCGGAAAAAATCGAGTACGCGATCAACCGCTTCACCATGGAAGCCAAGCGCCAGCTGGATGTGCTCGACCGCCGCCTGGCGGAAAGCCGCTACCTGGGTGGCGAGGAATACAGCATTGCCGATATCGCCGTGTGGTCCTGGTACGGCCAGCTGGTGCGCGGCACCGTGTATGACGCGGCCGAATTCCTGGCGGTGCAGGAGTATCCGCATGTGCTGCGCTGGGCCGAGGAAATCGCCCAGCGCCCGGCGGTGCAGCGAGGCACCCGGGTGAATCGGACCTGGGGCGATGAAGACACGCAGGTGCCGGAGCGGCATGCGGCTGCTGACCTGGCACGCTGACGCCCGCCCCGTGGAGGAGCGACCTTGCCGAGGCGCTCCTGCAAAAGGCCCACGCAACGCTGGACAATGCCTGCCTGCACAAAACCATTTGCCCCTGCGCAAACCTGCTTCCGCCAAGCCCTTCTTGTACACTCCTCGCATTAGCCCCCACCTGCACATTTTTTGGTGAACGCATGATCGAGGTAACCGAGGTTTCCATTGCCGAGCTGCGCGACGCGCTCGAGTCGGGCCGCACGACAGCGGTCGAGCTGGTCAAGGCCTACCTGGCACGTATCGATGCCTACAACGGCGCCGATACCGCCACCGCCCTGAACGCCGTAGTGGTGCGCAACCCGGAGGCGCTGAAAGAAGCCGAGGCATCCGACGCTCGCCGTGCCAGCGGCCAGGTGCTGAGCCCGCTGGACGGCATCCCCTACACCGCCAAGGACAGCTACCTGGTCAAGGGCCTGACCGCTGCATCCGGCAGCCCGGCCTTCAAGGACCTGGTCGCCCAGCGCGACGCCTTCACCATCGAGCGCCTGCGCGCCGCCGGCGCTGTGTGCCTGGGCAAGACCAACATGCCGCCCATGGCCAACGGTGGCATGCAGCGCGGTGTTTATGGCCGTGCCGAAAGCCCGTACAACGCCAACTACCTGACCGCGCCATTCGCCTCGGGCTCGTCCAACGGGGCCGGCACCGCCACCGCCGCCAGCTTCAGTGCGTTCGGCCTGGCCGAAGAAACCTGGTCCAGCGGCCGCGGCCCGGCGTCCAACAACGGCCTGTGTGCCTACACACCGTCACGCGGGGTGATTTCGGTACGTGGCAACTGGCCGCTGACCCCGACCATGGACGTGGTGGTGCCTTATGCCCGCACCATGGCCGATCTGCTGGAAATTCTCGACGTGGTGGTCGCCGATGACGCCGACAAGCGCGGCGACCTGTGGCGCC
>NZ_JABMCW010000562.1:0-2187 GCF_013179705.1 Pseudomonas sp. CM25
GGATGGCCGCAACGTGCCGCTGCAAGGCCGCGCCCGGCTGACGGCACGTGGCTTCAAGCTCAAGCAACTGTTCCCTACCTTCGCGCCGATGCAAACCAGCTTTGGCGAGCTCAACGGTGATGCCGACATCAGCGGCCGGGGCAATTCGGTGGCGGCCCTGCTGGGCACCGCGAACGGGGATCTGCGCATGCTGATCAACGATGGCGCCATCAGCCGCAGCCTGATGGAGATCGCCGGGTTGAACGTGGGTAACTATGTGGTCGGCAAGCTGTTTGGCGACGAGGACGTGAAAATCAACTGCGCGGCCGCCGATGTGGGTATCAAGGACGGTCTTGCGAGTACGCGGCTGTTTATCTTCGATACCGAGAACGCGATCATCTACATCAACGGCACGGCCAATTTCGCCAGTGAGCAGCTGGACCTGAAAGTCACGCCGGAATCGAAAGGGTTGAGGCTGTTCTCCCTGCGTTCGCCGCTGTATGTACGCGGGCCGTTCGCCAAGCCGAGTGCCGGGGTGCAGGCAGTGCCGCTGGCGTTGCGTGGGGCGGGGATGGTGGCCTTGGGTGTGGTGGCCGGGCCGGCGGCAGGGTTGCTGGCGCTGATTGCACCTAGCAGCGGCGATGATCCCAACCAGTGCACACCGTTGTTGCAGCAGATGAAAGCCGGGAAAGCACCGGCGGCGGTGAAGAGGCGGAAATAGCAGAGGGCCGCTTTGCGGCCCATTCGCAGGCAAGCCAGCGCCCACAGGTATTGCGAAAGCCTGGGCTTTGCGCGGTACTTGTGGGCGCTGGCTTGCCTGCGAATGGGCTGCAAAGCAGCCCCTTGCGATTACAGCCCTTGCAGCAGGTCGGACATGTCGTCCGCGTGCTCTTCTTCCTGCGCCAGGATATCCTCGAAGATACGCCGCGTAGTCGGGTCCTTATCCCCAATGTACTGAATGATCTCGCGGTAGCTGTCGATGGCAATCCGCTCCGCTACCAGATCCTCCAGCACCATCTCCTTCAACGAATTGCCCGCCACATACTGGGCGTGGGAATTCTTGGTCAGGTTGTCCGGGTTGAAATCCGGCTCGCCCCCCAATTGCACGATCCGCTCGGCAAGTTTGTCAGCGTGCTCGGCTTCCTGATTGGCATGCTCCAGGAACTCGCTGGCAGCCACGCTGGCCTTGATACCGCTGGCCATGAAGTAGTGCCGCTTGTAGCGTAAGACGCACACCAGCTCGGTGGCCAGCGACTCGTTGAGCAGGCGCAGGATCTCCTGGCGGTCAGCGTGGTAACCCTCGGTCACCGCGCCTTGCTCGACATGCTGGCGGGCACGTTCACGCAGGGTTTTAACATCGGTCAGTTCAGTCGCATTCATGTTCATCTCCGAAAGCATCAGGGTGGTCATGGGCATGTTCTGAAAGACTTACGCGCCGGGGACGGCTTCGCTGTCTTCTTCGCGTTGTTTGCAGGTCTTGAAGCCCTTGGCATCGACATGACCGGTGGCGTCAAAGCGCACGTAGTAGGGCTGCTGCTTGCCGTCGCGGTTGAGGATGTAGTCGTTGCAGGTACCCCCGTGCGGCAGGTCGATCACGTTCGACGGGCTGCCGCCGATGGCGATCACCTTCTGCATGGTCATGCCATGCTCCACCTGCTTGACCAGCGGTTCATCACGGTAGGTGACGTAGTCCACCGGGTTTTCCGGGCGGCTGCCGCAGGCGGCCAGGGTGGCGCTTGCCAGAAGGATTGCCAGGGTCTGCTTGTACATGGTCCCGCTCCTTGCAAAGGGTCTGTGTGGTTTGGAACCGCAACGCGCGCCGGGAGTTCGATTGCGATGGTCATGATCGGCGCTGTAGTGTTGGCCGGTCGTCCACGGAAAGGGGCAGGGCAATGCAGCAGGAATTGGCCACGCGATACCCGCTGGTGCTGGTGCCAGGCATGCTCGGGTTTGTCCGGGCGGTGCTTTACCCCTACTGGTTCGGCATCGTGCCAGCGCTGCGCAAAGGTGGGGCGCAGGTGTTTGCGGTGCAGGTTTCACCGCTGCATTGCAGTGAAGTGCGCGGCGAGCAGTTGTTGATGATCATCGAAGACATCTGCCAGCGCACAGGTGCCGACAAGGTCAACCTCATCGGCCACAGCCAGGGTGCCCTGGACGCGCGTTATGCGGCGGCCAAGCGGCCTGCTCGGGTAGCCTCGGTCACCTCGG
>NZ_JABMCW010000563.1:0-2181 GCF_013179705.1 Pseudomonas sp. CM25
CCACCTTGGCCCGGTGCTGACCCGCCTGCAGCAGGCAGCTCATGGCCTGGAGGCGCATCTGTCGGATGGCAGCGTGATCGCCTGCGACCTGGTGGTCTCGGCCATCGGCCTGCGCCCGCGTACCGACCTGGCCGCCGCCGCCGGCCTGCAGATCAACCGCGGCGTAACTGTCGATCGCCAGCTGCGCACGTCGCACGCCAATATCTACGCGCTTGGCGACTGTGCCGAGGTCGATGGCATCAACCTGCTTTATGTAATGCCGCTGATGAGCTGTGCCAGGGCCCTCGCGCAAACCCTGAGCGGGACACCGACGGCGGTTGCCTACGGGCCGATGCCGATTACCGTAAAAACCCCTGCTTGCCCACTGGTCGTTTCGCCGCCGCCTCAGGGCCGCGAAGGTACCTGGCAGGTAGAGGGGCAGGGCAGTGACCTCAAGGTGCTGTGCCTGGATGCCGACGGCAAACTGCTGGGCTACGCACTGACGGGTGCAGCCGTGATGGAAAGGCTGGCGCTGAATCGCCAACTGCCGCCGCTGATGGCGTAAACAGCGGTCGTTCTGTCGGTTTTATCCTGTTGTTGCCTGCACAATGGCCGCCCAGATACTGGCGCGGCCCCGGTGCACGTGCCATTCTCACTTCCGTCTGCCGCAGATTAGAGCCTGCGGTGCCTTGAGCGCTGCTCCCCGAGGCAGCACGGCATAACAACAAGAATTCCGTCAAAGAGGCTTCACTATGCGCAAACCAGAACTCGCCGCAGTCATCGCCGAAAAGGCCGATCTGACCAAGGAAAAGGCCAATCAGGTTTTGAACGCGATTCTCGACAGCATCACCGGTGCCCTGGACAAGGACACCGTGACCCTGGTCGGTTTCGGCACCTTCGAAAAACGCCATCGCGGCGCGCGTACCGGCAAGAATCCGCAGACGGGTGAGCCGGTCAAGATCAAAGCCAGCAATACCGTGGCCTTCAAACCAGGCAAAAACCTGAAGGACAGCGTCAACGTGCCTGCCAAGCCGGCCAAGAAGGGCAAGTGATCGCTGCCTGACTATCCCAGTGTCAGCCAAACGGGCGCCCCAGAGCGCCCGTTGTGCTTTCTGAAGGCAAAATGCTTCGAATTTGCGTAAATAGTTCTGGAAGAGGATAAACTGCGCGCCTTAGTCATTTTTAATTCGAGGCGCGTTGATGAAGTTCCGCTTTCTTCTCTGGGCCATGGGGCTGTTGATGGCCAGGGCCAGCCGTAAAAACCCGGCATTCCAGCAGCAGCTCAAGGGCAAGGACCTGGTGTTCCAGATGCAGACTCTGGACGGCAAGGTCGCCCGGCACTTCATCGTCAGTAACGAGCGGATTGGCAGTAAAGGCGGTGCACACCCGCAGCCGGCCTTCGCCATTGCGTTCAAGGACGCTGCCTATGGCTTTGCCACCCTGCAGGCGAGCAACAAGCAGTTGGCGTTCATGCAGGGGATTCAGGACAAGAATATCCAGATCAAGGGCAACCCGGCGCTGGTGATGTGGTTTCAGGGCTTGATGAAATACCTGAAACCGAAGAAGAAGGGCTGAAATTTGTATGGGGCTGCCTTGCAGCCCAATCGCCGGCAAGCCAGCTCCTACAGGTTCGGTACACGCCTGAGGGAAGTGGTGTTCCTGTGGGAGCTGGCTTGCCGGCGATTGGGCCGCAAAGCGGCCCCATTTGATGTCAGTGCGGTGTGTGGAACTGCGAGGCCAACTCCCGCAACAGGCTCTCGGCTTCGAGCACCTTGTTCACCACGTCGTCTGCCTTGTTCCGGGTAATCCCCAGCCGCTCCAGCAGCTCGTCAGGTATCTCTTCCTGCGGCCCCGAGCCAATTCCTCGCGAGCGCAGCAGGCGGGTTGCCAGGCACACCAGGTTGGGGAATGCAGCATACGCGCCGTCATAAGCAGGGTCGTGCTGGAAGCGCAGCGCGGTCTGGAGTTCTTCCGGCATGTCCCACAGCTTCATCAGCCATGCGCCGATCTGCTCGCGGCTGATGCCCAGCAGGTGCTGTTCTACATAGGTGTGGTGCAGGTGCGGGTTGACCTCCAGGTGGCGGCAGATCAGCGAAAAGTGTGGCGGGAACACGTGCGCCAGCAGCAGGTAGCCAAAGTTGTGCAGCAGGCCGGCCAGGTAGGTCAGGCCCGCCTCGGGGCGTTCAGCCCGTGGCATGGCGC
>NZ_JABMCW010000564.1:0-2168 GCF_013179705.1 Pseudomonas sp. CM25
CGGCAGCTGCCAGGGTGTCAGGCAGCGCACCAGGATGATCGCCAGCAACGAGCCGACCATCCACGGCAAAGGCCAGCCGACCTTGCTGGCGGCAAAACCGCCAGCAATGCCGACCAGCCCGGTTGCGACAAACAACGGCAACGCGCGATCAGGCATCGGCCATGGCCCGACGCAGCTGGCTGCGTTTGCGCCAGCTGCGCAGCAGCGGCAATGTCAGCATGCAGACGGTCAGTGCCCATACCGACATGCTGATCGGGCTCGACCAGAGGATGCCCAGCTCACCGTTGGAAATCGACAGCGCCCTGCGCAGGTTCTGCTCCATCAGCCCGCCCAGGATGAAACCGAGCAAAATCGGCGACAGCGGGAAGTCCAGCTTGCGCAGGATGTAACCCATGATGCCGATGCCGACCATCAGGAACAGGTCGAAGGTGGTGGCATGCACGGCGTACACGCCGATACCGGTGATGATGGCGATCACCGGCACCAGCGCCCAGTTCGGCACGGCAAGGATGCGGGTGAAGATGCGGATCATCGGGATATTGAGGATCACCAGCATGATGTTGGCGATGAACAACGACGCGATCAGGCCCCAGACAATGTCGGGCTGCTGCTGGAACAGCAGTGGGCCCGGGGTGATGTTGTACAGCGTCAGGGCGCCGATCATCACCGCAGTGGTGCCCGATCCAGGCACGCCCAGTGTCAGCATCGGTACCAGGGCGCCACAGCAGGAGGCGCCAATGGCGGTTTCCGGGGCGGCCAGGCCGCGAGCGTCACCTTTGCCGAACTCGCCTTTGTCACCCGCCAGGCGCTTCTCGGTCATGTAGGCAACGGCACTGGCCAGTGTCGCGCCCGCGCCGGGCAGCACGCCCATGATGAAGCCAAGCAGGCCGCAACGGATGTTGACCGCGAACACCGAAGCCGCTTCCTTGAAGTTGAACAGCATGCGCCCGGTGGCCTTGACCGCCTGGTGGCCATGGTGGGTCTTTTCCAGCAGCAAGAGGATTTCGCTGATGGAGAACAGGCCCAGTACCAGCACCACGAACTGGATGCCGTCGGCCAGGTGCACGCTGTCACCGGTGAAACGGTACACACCGCTGTTGGCATCGATACCGACTGCCGAAAGGAACAGGCCGATCAAGGCGGCGATGAAGGTCTTCAGCGGCTTGTCACCCGCCATGCCGCCCAGGGCGACGATGGCGAAAACCATCAGCACGAAGTATTCCGCCGGCCCGAAGGCGATTGCCCATTTCGCCAGCAGCGGGGCGAACAGCACCATGCCGCAGGTGGCAATGAAGGCGCCGATGAACGAACTCCATGCCGACAACGACAGGGCCACGCCCGCCAGGCCCTTGCGCGCCATCGGGTAGCCGTCCAGGGTGGTCATCACGGTCGAGGCTTCGCCCGGGATGTTCAGCAGGATCGAGCTGATACGCCCGCCGTACTCGCAACCCAGGTACACCGCCGCCAGCAGGATCAGCGCCGACTCCGGCGGCAGGCCCAGGGCGAAGGCGATGGGGATCAGCAGGGCCACGCCGTTGATCGGACCCAGGCCCGGCAGCAGGCCGACCACGGTGCCGATAAGGGTGCCGGACAGGGCCGTGACCAGGTTGTAGGGGGACAGGGCGACGCCGAAGCCCTGGCCCAGGTAGCTCAAGGTATCCATGTGTCAGTTCTCCAGTACGCTCAGCAGGCCAAGGGGCAGGGGCACGTCCATCACGCGGTCGAACAGCCAGTAGAGGAACACGCTCATGCCGACCACCACGATGGCGCTGTGCAGCCAGCGACCGCCGTACAGGCGGGCCATTGGCAGACCGACGAGGATGGCGCTGAGGATAAAGCCCAGGGGTTCGAAGGTGGCGGCAAAGACCAGCAGCAGGCCGACGCAGGCGGCGATCTTGATCAGGGTGTGGCGGTCCAGCTCGGGCTCATCGTCCTTGCGCACGATGGGCGTAGGGCGGAACGCCAGGTACAGCAAACCCAGGCCCATCAGGCCCAGCATCAACAGTGGGTAGGCGCGCGGGCCTACCGGTTCATAGGAAAACGCCGCCTGGTAGGGCCAGGCCATCACGGCCAGGACGGCGCACACCGCCAGCAGGGCCAGGGCGAAGATGCGTTGCAGGATCATCAAGGAATCCTCTTGTTGTTCGGCAAGACGCAGATCCTTTGTA
>NZ_JABMCW010000565.1:0-2159 GCF_013179705.1 Pseudomonas sp. CM25
GTTCATCTGCACGGCGCCGAGCAGCGTGTCCGGGCGATTGATGACCATCGCCGCCTGACCCGCCTCGGCTTTTTCGTAGCTGAGCACATGCGCGATGTGCAGCTGGCCTGCGTTTTTCTGGAAGAACAGCTCGCCCGCCAGCCCGTCCGGCGCACGTACCAGCGCCACCGGCCGGTGCTTGAGCTGCGGCAGGATCCACTGGCTGACCGCTGCGTAGTATTCGGCCACGTCACGCTTGGTGCTGCCGCTGCTGGCATCGATGACGCGGTCGGGGTGGGTCAGGCGCAGGTCGTCAAACTCATCCGCTGCCTTGGCCTTTTTGGTTTTCGGCACGGTCTTGGCGGGCATGGCGCGCTCCAGGTCGATGGCAGTGGCAGGTTTGTCATCGCGCAGGCCATGGAACACCGAGTGACGGACGATGCCCTCCCGGGTCATCTGCGCGTAGGCGACTTCGGCCAGCAACTGTGGCTTCAGCCAGTGCACGCCGCGGGCTTCGGCCCCGGTCGGTGGTTTGGGCAGTGCGGGCTTGGCGATTTCCAGCGGTTCGAGACGGGCATGGATACTGGCAAGCGTGGTGCTGCTGAAGCCGGTACCGACCTTGCCGGCATAGCGCAGCGCGCCGCTTTCATTGTCATGCAGTGCCAGCAGCAAGGCGCCGAAACCGCTACGGCTACCTTTGGGGTCGGTAAAGCCGACAATCACGAACTCCTGGCGTTGCGTGCACTTGAGCTTGATCCAGTCGGCGCTGCGCCGGCCCACGTAGGGGCTGTCCAGGCGCTTGCCGATCAGCCCTTCAAGTTGCAGGCGGCAGGCGCTGTCGAGCAGCGAATCCACCGGTTGGTCGAAGTCGGCGGAGAACTTCAGGTTGTCGGCCTCGTTGTGCTCCAGCAACTGGCGCAGCGCTTGGCGGCGCTCCTGCAGCGGTACCTGGCGCAAGTCACGGCCGCCCAGAAACGGCAGGTCGAACAGGTAATAGGTGATCTGCTCATCGCGCCCGGAGTCAAACGCATTCTGCAGCGCCTGAAAATCGGCCACGCCGTGTTCGTTGTTGACCACCATTTCGCCATCCAGCCAGGCCGAGTCGACGCCCAGCTCGCGCAAGGCGTTCAATTGCCCCGGCATTTTGGCACTCCAGTCGTGGCCATTGCGGGTAAACAGGCGGATGTCATCGCCTTCGATCCGGGCCAGGATGCGATAACCGTCGAATTTCACTTCGTAGCGCCATTCACCGGTGGGCGGTGAGTCGACCAAGGTGGCGAGCTGCGGCTCCAGGTGGGTTGGCAATGCAGCTGCTTTGCCGGTGCTTGCCCGCTTGCGGGTGGCAGGTTTTCGCTTCGCTGCTTTTGCGGTACTGCCTTTTGGCACCAGGGTGCGGTCGCTGATGACGCTGTCGGGCTGGTCGTCGACGATGCTGTATTCGCTTTCACTGCGGGCCTGGCCGTCGTGCGACTTGACCAGCATCCACTGTTCCTTCTTGCCCGCCAGGCGAGTGCGAAACAGGTTCCATACGCCGCTGAGCTTCTCGCCCTGCAGGCGAAAACGCAGTTTGCCCTTGGCATAGGCCGCCTGCGCATCGCCCTCGGGCTCCCAGATGCCCCGGTCCCAGACAATAACGTCACCCGCGCCATAATGCCCCTCAGGGATGTTGCCTTCGAAGTCGGCGTAATCCAGAGGGTGATCTTCGACGTGCACGGCCAGGCGCCGTACCTTCGGGTCGAGCGACGGCCCTTTGGGGATGGCCCAGCTTTTCAGCGTGCCATCCAGCTCCAGGCGAAAGTCGTAGTGCAGGTGGCTGGCGTCGTGTTTCTGGATGCAGAACTGCAAGGCGTGGGCCCGCTTGGCACGGCTGCGCTTGCCACTGGGTTCAGGCGTGGCGTTGAAATCGCGTTTGCGCGCGTATTCCTCGAGGGGTTTGGCCATGGCGGGCTCCGGGGCGAGTCGCGGTCTTATCGTTGGGAGGCGGCGGGGCCCGGCGGAGTTCAAAATATCCGCCGAGGCGAGCGCGCTGAAAAACTCTGAATCTTCCTGGGTTTGGTGGAGTCGACCGAAGGTAAGCCAACTGACGGAGACGATCATGTCCAGACCTGATGACCCCAAACCGTATACACCGACCGAAATCGATGACACCGAAGACCGCATGGGCAGCGTCCATGAACTGG
>NZ_JABMCW010000566.1:0-2136 GCF_013179705.1 Pseudomonas sp. CM25
CGCCGCCAAGACTCACCTCCCGGTGCTGGGTGTGCCGGTGCAATCGTCGATGCTGTCGGGTGTCGATTCGCTGCTGTCGATCGTGCAGATGCCAGCCGGCGTGCCGGTAGCCACCCTGGCCATCGGCCGTGCCGGTGCCATCAACGCTGCGCTGCTGTCGGCCAGCATCCTGGGCGCCAAGTACCCGCAGTACCACGCGGCGCTCAAGCAGTTCCGCACAGAACAGACCGACACCGTTCTGGATAACCCAGACCCGCGCCAGGCTTGAGGCTCAACCCATGAAGATCGGTGTAATCGGTGGCGGCCAGCTGGGCCGCATGCTGGCCCTGGCGGGTACCCCGCTGGGCATGAACTTCGCTTTCCTCGACCCCGCGCCGGACGCCTGCGCTGCAGCACTGGGCGAGCACCTGCGGGCCGACTACGGCGACCAGGACCACCTGCGTCAGCTGGCCGACGAAGTCGACCTGGTCACTTTCGAGTTCGAAAGCGTCCCGGCCGAGACCGTGGCCTTCCTCTCGCAGTTCGTGCCGGTGTACCCCAGCGCCGAGGCGCTGCGCATCGCCCGCGACCGCCTGTTCGAAAAAAGCATGTTCCGCGACCTGGGTATCCCTACCCCGGCCTTCGCCGACATTCTCTCGCAGGCAGACCTGGACGCCGCAGTGGCCAGTATCGGCCTGCCTGCCGTACTGAAGACCCGCACTCTGGGTTACGACGGCAAGGGCCAGAAAGTGCTGCGCACGCCTGAAGACGTGGTGGGCACTTTCGCCGAGCTGGGCAGCGTGCCGTGCCTGCTGGAAGGCTTCGTGCCATTCACTGGCGAAGTATCGCTGGTGGCGGTGCGTGGCCGTGACGGCGAAACGCGCTTCTACCCGCTGGTGCACAACACCCACGACAGCGGCATCCTGCGCCTGTCGGTGGCCAGCCAGGCACACCCGCTGCAAGCGCTGGCCGAAGACTACGTCGGCCGCGTACTGCAGAAGCTGGATTACGTTGGCGTGATGGCCTTCGAGTTCTTCGAAGTCGACGGTGGCCTGAAGGCCAACGAAATTGCTCCACGCGTGCACAACTCCGGGCACTGGACCATCGAAGGCGCCGAGTGCAGCCAGTTCGAGAACCACCTGCGCGCCGTCGCCGGCCTGCCACTGGGCTCGACTGCCAAGGTTGGCGAGAGCGCGATGCTCAACTTCATCGGTGAAGTGCCGGCTGTGGACAAAGTGGTCGCCATCGATGACTGCCACCTGCACCACTACGGCAAGGCCTTCAAGGCCGGCCGCAAGGTTGGTCATGCCACCCTGCGCTGCCATGACATGGCCACCCTCGAGCGCAAGATTGCCGAAGTAGAGGCTCTGATCAGCAACTGATCGAACTTCTGGCAACGGCTGGCCCTCTGAGATGGCAACAAGCCAAAGCGCTGTCTAGGCTTTGGCTTGTTTCATCTTCACTGCAGAGGGATTGCCATGGGCATCATCGGAACCATCTTCATCGGCCTCATCGTCGGCCTGCTGGCCCGTTTCGTCAAACCGGGCGACGACAGCATGGGCTGGATCATGACCATCCTGCTGGGTATTGCCGGCTCGCTGCTGGCCACTTATGGCGGCCAGGCGCTGGGCATTTACCAGGCCGGGCAGGCGGCGGGCTTCTTCGGGGCGCTGGTCGGTGCCGTCGTGCTGCTGGTGATCTACGGATTCATCAAGAAACGCTGAATACTGGTTAGAATGCCCGGCAATTCATTCGAGTTGCCGAGCATTTCCATGCGTGCCTTTTTCCTCGTCCCCCTGCTGTTGGCCAGTACCCTGGCCCATGCCGAACTGCCCGAAACCGACTGGCTGGAGCTGATGCCCAAGTCGGACCAGAGAGCGCTTGAGCAAATGCCCGAAATCGACCATGACTCGCCAGAGGCCATGGGCACCTTTACCGACAAGGGCGGACTGAAACAGAGCAAGGGCCTGCCGGCGGTGATGTATTCGACCAAGACCGTGGCGGCCATGAACGGCAAGGACATTCGCCTGGGCGGCTACCCGGTGCCGCTGGAGAGCGATGCCAAGGGCAACAGCACGCTGTTTTTCCTGGTGCCGTACCCGGGCGCGTGCATTCACGTACCGCCACCGCCACCGAACCAGCTGGTGCTGGTGCGTT
>NZ_JABMCW010000567.1:0-2123 GCF_013179705.1 Pseudomonas sp. CM25
TGGGCCTGGAAAACACCGGCGTCGAGCTGGATGCGCGCGGTTTCATCCGCGTCGATGAGCAGTACCAGACCACCGCGCCGTCGATCCTTGCCATTGGCGATGTGATCGGCCGTGTGCAGCTTACCCCGGTAGCCCTCGCCGAAGGCATGGCTGTGGCGCGGCGCCTGTTCAAGCCGGAGCAATATCGCCCGGTGGACTACCAGAACATCCCCACCGCAGTGTTCAGCCAGCCGCCAATCGGTACCGTGGGCCTGACCGAGGAGCAGGCGCTGGACGCTGGCCACAAGGTGCAGGTGTTCGAGAGTCGCTTCCGCGCCATGAAGCTGACCCTGACAGACATTCAGGAAAAAACCCTGATGAAGCTGGTGGTCGATGCCGAGACCGACAAGGTGCTGGGTTGCCACATGGTTGGCCCCGATGCCGGCGAGATCATCCAGGGCCTGGGCATTGCCCTGAAGGCGGGGGCGACCAAGCAGCAGTTCGACGAAACCATCGGCGTGCACCCGACGGCGGCAGAAGAGTTCGTAACCATGCGCACCGTGACCCGCTGATCACCCGGCGCAGATTCATGCTGCAGGAGCAGCCTTGTGCTGCGAAGAGGCCGACAGGGGAGCAGGTGGTCTGTTGCCATGCCGGCCTCTTCGCAGCGCAAGGCTGATCCTGCCCGAGCGATGTGCGGCCATGCAGCCTGCGCAATCCTTTGCTCAGCCCATTCCCTTCTATTAATAAACCCCGGTTATAGCCAAAACCAATCACAAGCATGAGCTTTGCCAATGAGCCTTGAACGGGATGAACGGTTAGGATTCTTTCCATCAACTGATTCCAACCCCATGAAGGAGCGTCTCTCATGCCAATCATCAACAGCCAGGTCAAACCGTTCAACGCCACCGCCTACCACAAGGGCGAGTTCGTTCAGGTCAGCGAAGCCGACCTGAAAGGCAAGTGGTCCGTCGTGTTCTTCTACCCGGCCGACTTCACCTTCGTCTGCCCGACCGAACTGGGTGACCTTGCCGACAACTACGCCGAGTTCCAGAAGCTGGGCGTGGAAATCTACGGCGTGTCCACCGACACCCACTTCACCCACAAAGCCTGGCACGACACTTCGGACACCATCGGCAAGATCCAGTACCCGCTGATCGGTGACCCGACCCACGTTATCTCGCGCAACTTCGACGTGCTGATCGAAGAAGCCGGCCTGGCCGATCGCGGTACCTTCGTGATCAACCCGGAAGGCCAGATCAAGATCGTCGAACTGAACGACGGTGGTGTAGGCCGCGATGCTGCCGAGCTGCTGCGCAAAGTGAAGGCTGCCCAGTACGTTGCCGCTCACCCAGGCGAAGTGTGCCCGGCCAAGTGGAAAGAAGGCGAAGCCACCCTGGCGCCATCGCTGGACCTGGTCGGCAAGATCTAAGGCCATGTGCCAGTCGCGGGCGGTAGCCAGCCGCCAAAGCTGAAGTTTCTCCCGCCCCGTAAAAACGCCCGGGCGAACTCGCCTGGGCGTTTTTGTATCCGAGTTTTGAAAAAAGGAATCGCCCCGTATGTTGGACGCCACGCTTAAATCGCAACTGAAAACCTACCTGGAGCGGGTCACCCAGCCGATCGAGATCGTTGCCTCCCTCGACGACGGCGCGAAGTCCCGCGAATTGCATGACCTGCTGGTGGAAATTGCCAGCCTGTCTAGCCTGATTACCTTCAGCGCGGACGGCACCGACGCCCGTCGTCCCTCGTTCTCGCTGAGCCGCCCGGGTGCTGCCCTTGATGGCAGAAGCATCAGCTTGCGCTTCGCCGGCATCCCCATGGGCCACGAATTCACCTCGCTGGTGCTGGCGCTGCTGCAAGTCGGCGGCCACCCGTCCAAGGCCAGCGCCGAAGTGATCGAGCAGATCCAGGCGCTGGAAGGCGAATTCAACTTCGAAACCTACTTCTCGCTGTCGTGCCAGAACTGCCCGGACGTGGTCCAGGCGCTGAACCTGATGGCCGTGCTCAACCCCAACGTGCGCCACGTGGCCATCGACGGTGCGCTGTTCCAGGCAGAAGTGGAATCGCGCAAGATCATGGCGGTGCCGAGCATCTACCTGAATGGCGAAGTATTCGGCCAGGGCCGCATGGGCCTGGAAGAAATC
>NZ_JABMCW010000568.1:0-2117 GCF_013179705.1 Pseudomonas sp. CM25
TATGTCCTCGTTCGCCCTTGCCGATGAGGCCAAACCCGTCTCCAGCCAGCCTGTGGCTCAGCAGTACGACTATTCGATGAACCTGGACATCAAGCGGGTGATCAACCTGTCGACCATCCCCAATGTCTGCGAAGTAGTGCCTGCGACCATGACCTATGAAGACCACCAGGGCCAGGTGCACACCATTCAGTACCGTGCCATGGGTGAGGGTTGCCAGCAGGGTTGATCAGCCTGTCGGCTGGTGTCGGTGGCCCATCCGCCGTCTGAAGGCGGGAGGGCCAGCGGCTGTACTGCAGTGGGCTAATGAAGTTTTCAAGCAGGCGGCAATGGCCTCAACCCGCTTGGTTTCGAGTTGTTCCTCACAGGTGTTGCCACCCTCCCGCAAGAAACTCCCACGCCCTGTCGATTCCTCCGATCACCGTTCGACCATAGGTGAAGGCACACCGTGCCACCCATGACCTGTCGGAGGAACCCCCGATGAGCACCGCAGCCGAAACCGAGATCCGCCAACTGATCGAGCGCTGGATGCAGGCCGTGCGCGACCGCGACATCCCCAGCATCACCGCCCCTTATGCCGATGACATCGTCGCCTTCGATGCCATCCAGGCCTTGCAGTTCAAAGGCAAGGCCGCCTACACCGCGCACTGGGAAATGTGCATGGGCATGTGCAGCGGCCCCATGGTGTTCGAGCTCGCCGAGCTTTGCGTACAGGCTGACGGCGACCTGGCGCTAGCCCACTGGCTGAACCGCTGCGGCCCGGGCGATGACGAGAGCCAGTGCGGCTTCATGCGCGCCACGGTGGGCTATCGTCGGGTTGATGGCCAGTGGCAAGTGATCCATGAGCACTGGTCCGCACCTTTCGACATGGAAACCCAGAAAGCCCTGTTCGATCTCAAGCCCTGAGTACTTATCGCCAAACGCACTGTGCCCACCCCCTGGAGGCGACCATGAAATACCTGTGCCTGGTCTATTGTGACGAAGGGCTGCTGCACAGCTTGCCCGACAGCCCGGAAGACGCCGAATGCATGGCCTATGCCGAAGCCATCCACGGCTCCGGGCGAATGCTCGCGGCCGAGGCGCTGAAGCCGGTGCAGACAGCCACCACGGTGCGCATGCGCAACGGGCACATGAGCCTGACCGATGGCCCGTTTGCCGAAACCAAGGAACAGCTGGCCGGCTTTTATCTGGTGGAGGCCCGCGACCTGAATGAAGCCCTCAACATCGCCAAGGGCATCCCCGCCGCACGGGTAGGCAGCGTCGAAGTGCGACCGGTGCGTGAACTGCAACCCTGACAGCCACGGAGAACAACCAGCATGAGCCTTGCACAGCCTGCGCAAGCGCAACACGAGTTGTCCATCAGCCGCCTGATCGATGCGCCACCGGCCAAGGTGTTCCGCGCCTGGACCGAACCCCGGTGGCTGATGCAGTGGTGGGGGCCGCACGGCATGACCACCCCGGAATGCGAGATGCAGTTGTGGGCCGGCGGCCTGTTCCGCACGCTGATGCGGGCACCGGACGGCAGCGAGTACCCCAACCAGGGCGTGTTCCTGGAAATTGCCGCGCCGCGGCGGCTGGTGTTCACCGATGCATTTGGCCCAGGCTGGGTGCCGTCGGACAAGGCCTTCATGACTGCGGTGATCAGCTTTGACGAGGAGCAGGGCAAAACCCGCTACACCGCCCGGGCCTGGCACTGGAATGCCGCCGACTGCCGGGCTCACGAGGAGATGGGCTTCCACCAGGGCTGGGGAGAAAGCCTGGACCGCCTGGTGGAGGTGGTGACCCAGCGGATGCCTGACTGATGGCGGCACTGGCGCAGGTGCGCGCCGAGGTCGAGGCGGTCTATCGCGGGGAGTCGCGGCGCATACTGGCCACCCTGATCCGCCTGCTGGGTGATTTCGACCTGGCCGAGGAGGCCATGCATGATGCTTTTTTCATCGCTGTGGAGCGCTGGCAGCGCGATGGCATACCCGCCAACCCGCGCGCGTGGCTGGTCTCTACCGGGCGCTTCAAAGCCATCGATGCATTGCGTCGGCGCGCGCGTTTCGCTCGTTCCCAGGCGGACTTGGGCATGCTGCTTGAAGGCCAGTCGCAAGACCCCAGCGATGAAGAGCTGCTGG
>NZ_JABMCW010000569.1:0-2113 GCF_013179705.1 Pseudomonas sp. CM25
CGCCGATGCTGACCAGCGTATCCGCGCCGACATCGGCGATGGTGACGCTGGCGGCAAAGGTTGCCGCAGTGATATTGAGGCCAGTGATATCCAGCCGGTCCTGGCCGCCCGCCGCAATGGCATCGAAGCTGATGATCAGGTCGTTGCCAAAACCGGCAGCGAACTGGAACACATCGTTGCCGTCAGTGGCGATCATGGTGTCGTTGCCGGCACCCCCCACGACCGTATCGTTACCCGCCGCACCGTTGAGGAAGTCGTTGCCGGCGCCCCCCAGCAAGGTGTCGTTGCCAACGTCACCAAACAGCGTGTCGTTGCCATCGCCCCCCTGCAGCAGATCGACGCCGTTGCCGCCGTCCAGGCTGTCATCGCCCGCCCCGCCGAGCAAGGTGTCGTTGCCGGTATCGCCCAGCAGCGTGTCGTTGCCGTCACCGCCGTCGAGGCTGTCGTCACCGCCACCACCGTTCAGGCGGTCCGCACCCAGGCCGCCGAACAGCTGGTCGTTGCCGGCGTCGCCATTGAGGGTGTCGTTGCCGGCATTGCCGTTGAGGATGTCGTTGCCGCCGTCCCCCCCAAGCGTGTCATTGCCTGCCGCGCCGTTGATGATGTTGGCCAGGCCGTTGCCGATAGCGGTGAAGTTGCCCACCCCGGTATACGTCAGGTTCTCGACGTTGGCAGCCAGGGTGTAGCTGGCCAGTGTGGTACGCACCAGATCGGTACCGGCCCCGGTGGCCTCCACCACCACGTCCCCGGCGTCATCCACCGTGTAGGTGTCATTACCCACGCCACCCACCAGCCGGTCGGCCCCCGCACCGCCGTTGAGCACGTCGTTGCCGGCGCCACCGGTCAGGGTGTTGGCCAGCGCGTTACCGGTACCGGTGAAGGCGCTGCTGCCGGTGTAGGTCAGGTTTTCGACGTTGGCACCCAGGGTGTAGCTGGCCAGGCTGGTCTGCACCAGGTCAGTGCCGCCATTGAGTGCCTCGATGACCGTGTCACCGGTGTTGTCGACCACGAAGGTGTCGTTGCCGGCGCCCCCGTTCATGGCGTCGGCACCCAGCCCGCCGTTGAGTGTGTCGTTGCCGTCCTCGCCATTGAGGATGTCGTTGTCGTCACCGCCGTTGAGGATGTCATTGCCGACACCCCCGAACAGCTGGTCGACGCCGCCCAGGCCATTGAGCGTGTCATTGCCGCCCAGGCCCGAGATCACATCGTCGCCCACCGTACCGGTCAGGGTGTTGGCGGCGTTGGTGCCGGTCAGTACCACGCCCGGCGGAACCACCACGGCTGCTGTCGCCGCCGAGGTCAGCGACTCCAGCGTGCCAAAGCCATCGGTGTAGCGCACGACCACCCGCAGTTGCTGGTTGCCTTGGGCAACGCCCGGGGTGAAGGTCGCCGCGGTTGCACCGACGATATTGCTGAAGGTGCCGCCCGTGCCCTGTTGCCACTGGAAGCTGAAGGCGCCTAGCCCGTCCACGTCGGCTATGCCGGCTGTAAGCGCGGTCAGCGTCTGGCCCCGGTCTGGCGTGGTGTCGCTGATCAGCACGGCACCGGTGGGTGCATCGTTGACGTTGGCCACCGGGTCGAGGATGTCGGAGGCGACGCTTTCGTGTACGCCAAAGTCATCCACGTAGCTGACCACCACGCGCATGTTCTGCCCTACTTGCGCCTGGGTCAGGACAAAGGTGCTGCCGATGGCCCCGGCGATGTTGACCCAGCCAACCCCCCGGTTGGACTGCCACTGGAAACTGAACTGCGGGTTGCTAAGGCCGTCGGCATCGACAATGGTCGCGGGGTTGGCGGTAAGCGTCTGGTTCTGCACCAGCAGCCCGGTCACGGCCGGCCCGGCACTTGGCGCGCTGTTTGGCGACGAATCGACGATTTCCAGCGTGCCCTTGGCGTCCTGGTACACCGCGCGAACGCGGATGCTCAGCCCGGCCACATCATCGGTAACCCGGTAGGTGCTGCCGATGGCCCGCGACACTTCACCTGCGGCAACGAAGGTGATGTCTTCATACACCCCGGAACCCGGCAGTTGCTCGACCTGCCAGTAATAGGCTACCGGGCCGGTGACCGCACCGCTGGGGTTGGCCGCGCTGGCGTTGTCCGCGTCATGCAC
>NZ_JABMCW010000057.1:0-23008 GCF_013179705.1 Pseudomonas sp. CM25
AGCTTGAACTTGCTCTTCAACCAGTTCAGCGCCCGCAACAAGTCCCGCTCTTCAGTCGTGAAGTCCGTGCCCAGCGGATACTCCGGGAACAGCCGCGCATGCTGCGCCCTGATCGCCTCCAGCCGCTGCGGTGTGTTATCGGTAAAGCGCGGCTCCAGCTGGAAATCCCGGGCCAGTTTGCCGGCCTTCTTCGCCTGTTCGATCAGCGCGTCCTGGAAGCGCGAATCACTCACCGCCAGCAACCGCGCAATCACTTCGCTGTCGGTCTGCCCGCGCAAATCGGCGATGCCGTATTCGGTCACCACAATGTCGCGCAGGTGCCGGGGGATGGTGCAGTGGCCATAGCTCCAGAACAGGTTTGAACTGACCTCTCCACCCGCCTCGCGCCAGCTGCGCAACAACAGGATCGAGCGCCCGCCCTCCAGCGCATGGCCTTGGGCGACGAAGTTGTACTGCCCACCTACGCCACTGAGCACCCGGCCATCTTCCAGCTGGTCCGCCACGCCGGCGCCGAGCAGGGTCATGCCAAACACGGTGTTGATGAAGCGCGCATCGCGGCGCTGACGGCGCTTGAGTTCTTCCTGCCCGTACAGTTCGTTGATGAAGCTGATACGGGTCATGGCAAAACGCGCCCGCTGTTCGAGCGGCATATCCCTCAAGCGCTGGTAGAACGCACCAGGACCAAGGAAAAAGCCGCCATGCAACAACGGGCCCTGCTCATCCGCCGGGCGCCGTAACAGCCCTGCCTCGGCCAGCACCAACAGGCCATTGACGAACATTTCGCTGCAGCCGTACAGGCCCTGGGCGAAGGCGTCAAGGCCCCCTTCCCGCTCGATCAGCGCCTGCCACGGCCCGACATCCAGCGCATCGAGTAGCGCACGGTAGCCCGCGTTGTCACCCTGGCGCGCCAGCAGTGCAGCGGCAACGGCGTCGCCCATGGCGCCGATACCGATCTGCAGGGTACCGCCGTCGCGCACCAGGCTGCTGGCGTGCAGGCCAATGCAATGGTCCTGGGTGCTGACCGGCATGTTCGGTGTGGAGAACAGGCGGCGTTGCTCCGCTTCATCGATCAGCAGGTCGAAGCTGTCGATGGGCAGCTCGGCGTCGCCCGGCATGTAGGGCAGCTCGGCGTGCACCTGGCCCAGCATGAGGATGGTTTCGCCGGCCACACGGCGCTTGGCGATCATCGGCAACAAGTCGAGGGTGATGTCGGGGTTGCAGGCCAGGCTCAGATGCACAGGCTTTTCGGGACTGGCAGCCACCAGTTGCGCGACCAGGTTCAGGCCTTTGCCGTTGATGTCGCGGGCGGCATGGCTGTAGTTGCTGCTGACGTAGTCCTGCTGGGCCGATTCGCTGTGCAGCAGGCTGCCGGGCTGCATGAAGAACTGTTCGACACGAATGTTTGCCGGCAAGGTGTCGTTGCGCAGGTCGGCGAGGTAGCTGAGCTCTTCATAGTCGGCGAAGACACGCTCGACGAAGGGTTCGAGAAAGCGCCGTTGCAGGCCATCACCCAGTGGCGGGCGGCCCAGGGACAGCGCTGTGTAGATGGTCAGGCGCCGCTCAGGCAGCTCGCGCACGCGAGCGTACAGGGCATTGACGAAGGCGTTGGGCTTGCCCAGGCCCAGCGGCAGGCCCATGTGGATGTGGGCTGGCAGCTGTGACAGGACTTGCTCGACGGCTTGGTCGAGGGAGCAGAGATGCATCTGGGCCTCCTGAGTCATCCGTGGGTTCAGGGGTTGGACATGAGCTCAAAGGGTTGGTTGCCTGTACTGGCCCTTTCGCGGCGTTAGCCGCGAAGCGGCCGGCACAGGCAGCACAAAAACAAAACCCGCCATCGATGGCGGGCTTCACACAATTCAGCTGTCACTCACAGCCCGGACATTTTCTGGATCGCCGCCTTCAGGTCGTCATCCGAGCAGTCTGCGCAAGTGCCTTTCGGCGGCATGGCGTTGATACCGGTAATGGCCTTGGCGAGGATGCCATCGAGCCCGCCCTGGTGGTCGGCGCGTTCCTTCCACGCGGCGGTATCGCCAATCTTCGGCGCGCCGAGCAGGCCGCTGCCATGGCAGGCATTGCAGTGCTTGGCGATGATATCGTCCGGCGTTTTCGCAGCGCCGCCAGCGGCTGCTGCAGCTACTTCCATGCCTTTGCATTCCTGGCCCTGGACACACACCTGGCCAACCGGTTCCAGGCGTTTGGCGATGTCGTCATTGGTCGCAGCGGTTGCACTCATTGCCCAGAGGGCGAATACGGCTGCTGGTACGGCCAGCATCTTCTTGATTTGGTTCACGCGTACACCCTCATGGTGGCTAATCACGCTCGCGGCCACGGATCGGCGAGCGTTGAAAAGTATAGCGGGAACCCAGAGGCCGTGAAACGACCCTACACGGGAAAGGGGTATTGCCGAATCAATGCACTGCGCTGGATCAAAAGTTTGAAGGGGTCGCCGCACTGATCAGCCGCGCGGGCTGGTCGAACGGGTTGCGAAAGCGGTGCGGGCGGGTGCTTTCAAAGTAGTAGCTGTCGCCCTCTTCAAGGATGAATAACTCGGTACCGACCACCAGTTCCAGCCGTCCCTCAAGCAGAATGCCGGTCTCTTCGCCGTCATGGGTGAGCATTTCGGCGCCGGTGTCGGCACCTGGCGGGTACACCTCGGTGAGAAAGGCAATGGCACGGTTGGGGTGCGACTTGCCGACCAGCTTCATGGTCACCGCACCGTCGGAGATATCGATCAGCTCATGGGCCTTGTAGACGATCTGCGCGGGGCGTTCGGATTCCAGCTCGACCGAGAAGAACTCGACCATGGACATGGGAATGCCGCTCAGCACCTTGCGCAGCGAGCTGATCGAGGGGCTCACGCTGTTCTTCTCGATCATCGAGATGGTGCTGTTGGTCACGCCGGCACGTTTGGCGAGTTCGCGCTGGGACAGGCCCTTGAGCTTGCGGATGGCTTGCAGTCGTTCGCCGACGTCCAAAGCTGGAGCCTCCTGAAACGGTGGTAAGGGGGGTGGATGTGAACGATATCATGGCAATGCCGTTCAGTATTTACAACACACCGCCCTTCATCCTGTCCGCTTCAGCGTGTCATTCGCCGCAGTAGTCCCGCGGTACCCGCTTCAGGTTGCAGAAGATCTGGTAGGGGATGGTGCCGGCGTGCGCCGCCACCTCACTGGCCAGCACCTGCTTGCCCCAAAGCTCTACCGGGCTGCCGACAGTCGCTTGCGGCACATCGGTCAGGTCGATGCTGAGCATGTCCATCGACACCCGGCCAATCAGCTGGGTGCGCTGGCCGGCCACCAGCACCGGGGTGCCATTGGGCGCCTGGCGGGGGTAGCCGTCGGCGTAGCCCATGGCGACCACGCCAACGCGGGTCGGGCGCGGGCTGACGAACCTGGCGCCATAGCCTACCGGCTCACCGGTGGGCAACTCACGCACGCTGATCACCCGTGATTGCAGGGTCATTACCGGTTGCAGGCGTTGGGCTTGCGCCTGCGCCACTTCGAATGGCGTGGCGCCGTACAGCATCAGGCCTGGCCGTACCCAGTCGCTGGGTGCCTGCGGCCAGCCCAGCACGCCGGGCGAGTTGCGCAGGCTGCACTCGGCGGCCAGGCCCTGGCGGGCGGCTTCGAATACGGCGATCTGCTGGGCCGTGGCGTCGGGATCCAGCTCATCGGCGCGGGCGAAGTGGCTCATCAGCACGATGCGTGAAACCTTGCCGCTGGCCAGCAGGCGCTGATAGGCGTCGTGGTAATCCTTGGGGTGCAGGCCGACGCGGTGCATGCCGCTGTCCAGTTTGAGCCAGACGGTGATTGGCTTGTGCAGCTGGGCGTGTTCAATGGCTTCCAGTTGCCACAGCGAGTGCACCACGCACCAAAGGTCGTGCTCGGCGATCAGGGCCAGTTCGCTGGCTTCGAAAAAGCCTTCCAGCAGCAGCACTGGGGCCTTGATACCGGCGGCGCGCAGCTCCAGCGCTTCTTCGATGCAGGCCACGGCGAAACCGTCGGCTTCGGCCTCCAGCGCGAGGGCGCAACGCACGGCGCCGTGGCCATAGGCGTCGGCCTTGATCACGGCGAGGGCTTTGGCACCGGTGAGTTCACGGGCCAGACGGTAGTTGTGGCGCAAGGCCTGGAGGTCGATCAGGGCGCGGGCGGGACGCATGGCGGCTGCCTTATGGTGGTTCGGGTTGAAAACGATGCTGGGTTCTTCGCGGGTGAACCCGCTCCCACAGGGACCGCACAATGCCAAGGTTTGGCAATCCTGTGGGAGCGGCTTTAGCCGCGAAGCGGCCGGTACAGGCGATCTTACTGCTGGTGAGCCGGCGCAGTCTGCCCGTGGCCGGCCGCTTCCCGGCTGTTGCCATAACGGGAAATATCCAGGCCTTCGGCACTGATCTGCGGCTTCTTGCGCGCAATCAGGTCGGCCAGCAGGCGACCGGAGCCGCACGCCATGGTCCAGCCCAGGGTCCCGTGACCGGTGTTCAGGAACAGGTTGCGGAACGCCGTGGCGCCAACGATCGGCGTGCCATCCGGCGTTGCCGGGCGCAGGCCGGTCCAGAAGCTGGCCTGGCTCAGATCACCCCCGCGAGGATAAAGGTCGTTGACGATCATCTCCAGCGTTTCGCGCCGACGCGGGTTCAGCGACAGGTCAAAACCGGCGATTTCAGCCATGCCACCGACGCGAATGCGGTTGTCGAAACGGGTGATCGCGACCTTGTAGGTTTCGTCGAGAATGGTCGAGGTCGGGGCCATGTCGGCGTTGGTGATCGGCACGGTCAGCGAGTAGCCCTTCAACGGATATACCGGGGCCTTGATGCCCAACGGCTTGAGCATCTGCGGCGAGTAGCTGCCCAGTGCCAGCACGTAGCGGTCGGCGGTTTCCAGCTTGCCGTCAATCCACACGCCATTGATGCGATCGCCTGCAAAGTCCAGGCGCTGGATGTCCTGGCCGAAGCGGAACTCCACGCCCAGGTTCAGCGCCATTTCGGCGAGCTTGTTGGTGAACAGCTGGCAGTCGCCGGTCTGGTCATTAGGCAGGCGCAGGGCACCGGCCAGGATGTCTTTCACACCCGCCAGGGCGGGTTCGACGCGGGCAATACCATCACGGTCCAGCAGCTCGTAAGGCACGCCGGACTGCTCGAGCACGGCGATGTCCTTGGCTGCAGCATCCACCTGGGCCTGGGTGCGGAACAGCTGGGTAGTACCCAGGCTGCGGTTTTCGTAGGCGATGCCGGTTTCGGCGCGCAGCTCGTCGAGGCAGTCACGGCTGTACTCGGACAAGCGCACCATGCGCTCCTTGTTCACCGCATAACGGCTGGCGGTGCAGTTGCGCAGCATCTGCGCCATCCACAGGTACTGGTCGACGTCGCCGGTGAGCTTGATGGCCAACGGGGCGTGGCGCTCGAGCAGCCACTTGATGGCCTTCAGCGGCACGCCTGGGGCGGCCCAAGGCGAGGCATAGCCGGGCGAGATCTGGCCAGCGTTGGCAAAGCTGGTTTCCATGGCCACCGCCGGCTGGCGGTCGACCACCGTCACTTCGAAACCTTGCCGGGCCAGGTAGTAGGCACTGGCGGTTCCGATTACACCGCTACCAAGTACCAGAACTCGCATCGTTTTATCCCTCATACGCGGCACGCCGCAGACTTTTATTGATATGGCATGAATGGGCGCAGTATAAAAATTCGAAGCCAGTGCAATTCACTATATAAAAGCCTATTATTGGCGAGAATTCTCGGCAAAATCGCCTTTCACGGAGGGGCATCCCCTATGAGAACCCAGCACCAGAGCAAGCGTGAACTGGACAAGATCGACCGTAACATCCTGCGTATCCTGCAGAATGACGGGCGGATTTCCTTCACCGAACTGGGCGAGAAAGTTGGGCTTTCCACCACGCCTTGCACCGAGCGGGTTCGCCGCCTGGAACGCGAGGGCATCATCATGGGCTACAACGCTCGCCTGAACCCGCAGCACCTCAAGGGCAGCCTGCTGGTGTTCGTCGAAATAAGCCTGGACTACAAGTCGGGCGATACCTTCGAGGAGTTCCGCCGGGCGGTATTGAAACTGCCCCATGTACTGGAGTGCCACCTTGTGTCAGGTGACTTTGACTACCTGGTGAAAGCGCGTATTTCGGAGATGGCGTCTTACCGCAAGCTGCTCGGCGACATCCTGCTGAAGCTGCCGCACGTGCGCGAGTCGAAGAGCTACATCGTGATGGAAGAAGTGAAGGAGAGCCTCTGCCTGCCGATCCCGGACTGAGGCTAGACCAGCACCTGCCGGGTGGTGGCGATGAACTGGTGGACGAGCTGCTCGGCGGCGGGCTCGATCATCGGTTGCGGGCCACGGCCACGTGGGCAGGCCATGCGCGGCGTGGTGCCAAACAGGCGGCAGATCATCGGGCGCTCTTCGTACACCGTGCAGCCGTCGGGGCCCAGGTGCACGCAGTCCAGGCGCTCCATGGCAGCGTCCTGTTCGGCCTGGGACTTGCGCGGCAGGCGGGCCATTTCTTCCGTCGAGGTGGTGACCGGGCCGCAGCAATCGTGGCAGCCGGGCTCGCACTCGAACGAGGGGATGAGTTCGCGCAGGAAGTGGATTTTGTGGCGGTTGCAGGACATGGCTGAGTTCAACGTTGATGACTTGCCGGATTATAGGCGCTCCGGCTTCGTGCAGGAGCGGCCTTGTGTCGCGAAAGGGGTGCGCAGCGCCCCCAGTGCCTCAGCTTCGCCACTGATATTGCCGGGGCCGCTCTGCGGCCCTTTCGCGACCCAAGGCCGCTCCTACAATTGACCGCACCAGACTTGAGGCCGGTTGCCCGCCCCGGAGCCCCGGCTTATCCTCCTCCCCTAGCCCACCAGCCCCAGGACACAGCCCATGATCCATAGCGCGCAGCACGCCGCCTCGTATTACGCCGCCAGCAGCGCGCCACACCCTGACCATTCATTCCTGCAAGGCGACCACTCAGCGGACGTATGCATCGTCGGCGGCGGCTACTCGGGTCTGAACACTGCCATCGAGCTGGCCGAGCGCGGCTTTTCGGTGATCTTGCTGGAAGCACGCAAACTCGGCTGGGGCGCCAGCGGGCGCAATGGCGGGCAGCTGATCCGCGGCGTCGGCCATGGCCTGGAGCAGTTCCTGCCGGTAATCGGCGAGGACGGTGTGCGCAGCTTGAAGCTCATGGGCCTGGAGGCGGTGCAGATCGTCCGCGAGCGGGTCGAAAAGCATGCCATCGCCTGCGACCTGACCTGGGGCTACTGCGACCTGGCCAACAAGCCCGCCGAACTGCAGGGCTTTGCCGAGGATGCCGAAGAGCTGCGCAGCCTCGGCTACCAGCACGAGCTGCGCCTGGTTGGCAAGGACGATATCCACAGCGTGGTCGGCGCCGACTGCTATGTCGGCGGGCTGGTCGACATGGGCTCCGGCCACCTGCACCCGCTCAACCTCGCCCTGGGTGAAGCGGCCGTGGCCAGCCGCCTGGGGGTGAAGCTGTTCGAGCAGTCCGAGGTCACCCGCATCGACTACGGCGCTGAAGTACAGGTGCATACCGCCCAGGGCCGGGTGCGTGCGAAAAACCTGGTGCTGTGCTGCAACGCCTATCTCAACAACCTCAACCGCGAGCTGGGCGGCAAGGTGTTGCCAGCCGGCAGCTACATCATCGCCACCGAGCCGCTGGGTGAAGAACGTGCCCACTCGCTTTTGCCTCGGAACATGGCCGTGTGCGACCAGCGCGTGGCGCTGGACTACTACCGTCTCTCCGCCGACCAGCGCCTGTTGTTCGGCGGTGCCTGCCATTATTCAGGCCGTGACCCGCAGGACATCGCCGCGTACATGCGGCCCAAGATGCTCAAGGTTTTCCCGCAATTGGCCGACGTGCGCATCGAATACCAGTGGGGGGGCATGATCGGCATTGGTGCCAACCGTCTGCCGCAGGTGGGCCGCCTGGCCAGCCAGCCGAACGTGTATTACGCCCAGGCCTACGCCGGGCATGGGCTGAACGCCACTCACCTGGCAGCGCGCCTGCTGGGCGAGGCTATCAGCGGCCAGGAGAGCGGGCGCTTCGACCTGTTTGCCAAAGTGCCGCACATCACCTTCCCTGGCGGCCAGCACCTGCGCTCGCCGCTGTTGGCGTTGGGGATGCTCTGGCATCGTCTTAAAGAGCTGGTCTGAAAGCAACGCGGTCTGTGCAGGAGCGCAGCCTCTGCCAGATCAGTCCTTCCAGAAGGGTTTACGCCCCTCGATCCGCGCCTGCTCCCAGCTCAGCCCGACATCGCGCAACTCGTCATCAGTCAACTGCAGCAGCGCCCTGCGGGTGTGCCAGCGATGCAGCATCAGCCCCCAGCGCCCCAGCCCCTGCGGCGCGTTGAACACCTTGGCCTGCTGTCCGGCTTCCAGCTCCCTGGCCATCAGTTGCAAGCGCACATCGCTCATGCCACTCATCGCTGCGTTCTCCCATTCAGTTGATACCGTGGAGAAAGCATGCGCGTCGGCACTAGCGGCAATACAGATCCAATACAGCCTTATTATTCCCATACAGAATTGGCCGTAGGCCGACTGAATGCTGTATTTTCAGGGTAACTGTACCGGTCGTTATGCCATTGCAGCGCAGGAGTATGCCGTGACCCTCTACCTGAACCTTGCCGAGCTGCTGGGTGCCCGTATCGAACAAGGCCTGTACCGCCCTGGGCAACGGCTGCCATCCCTGCGCGCACTCAGCACAGAGCACGGGGTGAGCCTGAGCACCGTGCAGCAGGCCTACCGCACGCTTGAGGACAGCGGCATGGTCTCGCCAAGGCCCAAGTCCGGCTACTTCGTCAGCGACCACCGCCACCTGCCAGCCCTGCCAGCCGTGAGCCGTCCGGCCCAGCGCCCGGTGGATATCTCACAGTGGGAACAGGTGCTGGAGCTGATCCGCAGCACCCCGCGCAAGGATGTGGTGCAACTCGGGCGGGGCATGCCCGATATCGACAGCCCCACCCTCAAGCCGCTGCTGCGCAGCCTCGCCCAGTTGAGTCGGCGCCAGGACATGCCTGGCCTGTACTACGACAACATCCATGGCAACCTGGCCCTGCGCGAACAGGTGGCCCGGCTGATGCTCGACTCCGGCTGCCGCCTCGGCCCGGCTGACCTGGTGATCACCACCGGGTGCCATGAGGCGCTGTCGTGCAGCATTCGCGCAGTGTGCGAGCCAGGCGACATTGTTGCAGTCGACTCCCCCAGCTTCCACGGCGCCATGCAAACCCTGAAGGGCCTGGGCATGAAAGCGCTGGAAATCCCCACCGACCCGGTCACCGGCATCAGCCTGGAAGCCCTGGAGCTGGCCCTGGAGCAGTGGCCGATCAAGCTCATCCAGATCACCCCCAGCTGCAACAACCCGCTCGGCTACATCATGCCCGAAGCGCGCAAGAAGGCCCTGCTGAGCCTGGCCCAACGCTACGATGTGGCGATTCTGGAAGACGATGTGTATGGCGACCTGGCCTACACCTACCCGCGCCCACGCACCCTCAAGTCGTTCGACGACGATGGCCGGGTGTTGTTCTGCAGCTCTTTCTCCAAGACCCTCGCCCCTGGGCTCAGGGTGGGCTGGGTGGCACCCGGACGCTACCTTGAGCGGGTGCTGCACATGAAGTACATCAGCACCGGCAGCAGTGCCAGCCAACCGCAACTGGCCATCGCCGACTTCATCGCCGGCGGGCACTACCAGCCCCACGTTCGCCGCATGCGCAGCCAGTATCAGCGCGGCCGCGACCAGATGAGCGACTGGGTAACCCGCTACTTCCCGGCGGGCACGCGGGTCAGCCGGCCCCAGGGCGGCTTCATGCTGTGGGTGGAATTACCAGAACATTTCGACACGCTACGGCTGAACCGGGCTTTACTGGAGCAAGGCGTGCAAGTTGCCGTCGGCAGCATCTTCTCGGCCTCGGGCAAGTTCCGCCACTGCCTGCGCATGAACTTCGCCGCGCGGCCGACGCCGCAGATCGAAGCTGCCGTGCGCAAGGTGGGTGAAACCGCCCTTCGTCTACTGGATGAAGATAGCGCCGGCGCGTAACTTTGCGCCGCCCACCACGGTCCAACCCTTCAAGCTTTCGCCGCACAGGACGATCCACCCTTGAGACTCCAGCGAGCCCTGCCCCTGCTGGTGCTGCTCGGCCTTGTCGGCTGCGCCAGCGTCGGCCCACCCCGCGAAACCAGCCAGGCGCTGCCCGCCCATGACTCGGCCTTCGGTCGCTCGGTGCTGCGCCAGGCCTCACCCTACGGCGGCCGCTCGGGCTTTCGCCTGCTGCCCAACAGCAACGAAGCATTCCGCGCCCGCGCCGAGTTGATCCGCAACGCCCAGGCCAGCATCGACCTGCAGTACTACATCGTCCACGACGGCCTCAGCACGCGCGCCCTGGTCCATGAACTGCTGCGCGCCGCCGACCGTGGGGTACGCGTGCGCGTTCTGCTCGACGACACCACCAGCGACGGCCTGGACACCATCATGGGCACCCTCGACGCTCACCCGAACATCCAGATCCGCGTCTTCAACCCGCTGCATCTGGGCCGCAGCACCGGCGTGACGCGCGCCGTGGGCCGCCTGTTCAACCTGTCGCGCCAGCACCGGCGCATGCACAACAAGCTGTTTCTGGTGGACAACAGCATGGCGATCGTTGGCGGGCGTAACCTGGGCGACGAGTATTTCGATGCCGAGCCCAACCTCAATTTCACCGACATTGACCTGCTCGGCGTAGGCCCGGTGGCCGAGCAGCTGGGACATGGGTTCGATCAATACTGGAACAGCGCCCTCAGCCGCCCCATCGGCGATTTTCTCTGGCGGCAGCCGGACGCCGCCGACCTGCGCGCCAGCCGCCATCGCCTGGAGACATCCCTGGCCGAGGCACGTACCAGGCGTAAAGCCTTGTACGACCGCCTGATGGCCTATCAGTCGCAGCCTCGCCTGGATATCTGGCGCAACGAGCTGATCTGGGCCCATAGCCAGGCCCTGTGGGATGCGCCCAGCAAAGTCCTGGCCGACGACGAACCGGACCCGCACCTGCTGCTGACCCAGCAGCTGGCCCCCGACCTCGGCAATGTGCAGCACGAACTGATTCTGGTGTCGGCGTACTTCGTGCCTGGCGAATCCGGCCTGCTGTACCTGACCCACAGTGCCGACGCCGGCATTTCGGTCAAGCTGCTGACCAACTCGCTGGAGGCCACCGACGTGCCGGCGGTGCACGGCGGCTATGCGCCCTACCGCCGCGCGCTGCTGGAGCATGGCGTGCAGTTGTACGAGCTGCGTCGCCAGCCAGGTGACCCAAGTGCCGGGCGCCTGAGCTTCCGGGGCAGCTCGGACTCGAGCCTGCACAGCAAGGCAATCGTCTTCGACCGGCGCAAGACCTTCATTGGCTCATTCAACTTCGACCCGCGCTCGGTGCTGTGGAATACCGAGGTCGGCGTACTGGTGGATAGCCCGGAGCTGGCGGAATACACCCGTGAACTGGCAATCCAGGGTATGGCGCCAGCGTTGAGTTACCAGGTGAAGCTGGTGGGGGACAAGATGGTATGGGCGACCGAGGACGATGGCCGGCGGCACATGCTGACAGCCGAGCCGGGTGGGCTCTGGCGGCGCTTCAATGCGTGGATCAGCAAGGCAGTTGGCCTGGAAAAGATGCTGTAGGAGCGGCCTTGCCGGGGCGCCGGACCGGTCGGATGGGCCGCAAAGCGGCCCCAAAATTCCTCAGGCAGACGCCGGCTCAAAAGCCCCGCGCCGCTGGGTAAGCACCACCAACCCGCCAGCCCCGACAGCCATCAGCAACAGCAACGCATGCCCGCTGACCCACTGGCTCCCCGCCCCCGCCAGCAACGGCCCAAGCAGGCAGCCAATACCCCACAGCTGCGCCACGTGGGCATTGGCCCGTACCAGCGCATCATCGCGGTAGCGCTCGCCGATCAGCACCAGCGACAAGGTGAACAAGCCCCCGGCACTGGCGCCGAACAACACCCACAATGGCCAGATGGCCGGGGTATGCAGCAACAGCGGAATCGCCAGGCTGGACACCAGCAGGGTTACCGCACAGCCGGTGAACAAGGTACGCCGCGACATATGGTCGGCCAGCGCGCCAATGGGCAGCTGCAGCACCGCATCCCCCACCACCACGGTACTGACCATGAACAAGGCGATTTCGGTAGTGAAGCCCTGCTGCAGGCAATACACCGGCAGCAAGGTGAGGATCATCGCCTCGAACGAGGCGAACAGGGCGATGGCCCAGGCGATCACCGGCAACCGCCGGCAGAAGGCGAACAGGTCGCGGAAGGTGACATTGCAGGCTTCCGTGCTGGGTGCACCGCCACGCTTCAGAAGTATCAGCGGCGCCAACAGCAGCAGGCCGGTTGCGGCCCAGAAGCCGAAGTCATCGTCAGAGCCGAGAAAGCCCAGCACCAACGGCCCGGCCAGCTGGCTGAGGGCGTAGCTGCTGCCATACAGCGCCACCAGCCGGCCGCGCCACCGCTCGACCACCAGCTGGTTGATCCAGCTTTCGCCGAGGATGAACACCACAGTCAGCGACATGCCGATCATCAGGCGCAACAGTAGCCACAACGGATAACTGGGCAATAGTGCGACCAGGCCGATCGACAGCGCCCCGCCCCACAGGCACAGGCGCATGGCCGCAGGCACGCCGACCCAGCCGGCCAGGCGGCTGGCCAGGCTGGCACCTACCAGTACGCCCAGCGCCGGCATCGCCGCCATCACGCCGATGGCGAAGCTGCCATAGCCCCAGGCCTCCAGGCGCAGGGACACCAGCGGCATGCTGACGCCGAGCGCCAGCCCGACGCTGAGCACGGACGCCAGTACGGCGAAGTAGGTACCCCAACGCATTGCAGCCTCCCTTGCAAAATTCTTGAACAGCAAAAACAACGAAGCCGGGGCAGCGTGAGCCGACCCGGCTATTGCTAGGGCCGCGTGGCGGCCCCAACCTCTGGATTACAGCTTGATCCAGGTTGCCTTCAGCTCGGTGTATTTTTCCAGCGCATGCAGCGACTTGTCACGGCCGTTGCCCGACTGCTTGAAGCCACCGAACGGTGCGGTCATGTCGCCGCCGTCGTACTGGTTCACCCAGACGCTGCCGGCGCGCACGGCGCGGGCGGTCTTGTGGGCCTTGGAAATGTCCGACGTCCAGATGCCCGCCGCCAGGCCATACGGCGTGTCGTTGGCAATGGCCACGGCCTCTTCGGCGGTGTCGAAGGCGATCACCGACAGCACCGGTCCGAAGATTTCTTCCTGGGCGATCTTCATGGCGTTGGTCACGCCGTCGAAGATGGTCGGCTCGACGTAGGTACCGCCAGTCTCTTCCAGGGTGCGCTTGCCACCGGCGACCAGCTTGGCGCCGTCCTTGTGACCCGCATCGATGTAGGACAGCACAGTGTTCATTTGCTGGGTGTCGACCAGGGCACCGACAGTGGTCTGTGGGTCCAGCGGGTTGCCTGGCTTCCAGCCTTTGAGGGCTTCGATCACCATAGGCAGGAACTTGTCCTTGATCGAACGCTCGACCAGCAGGCGCGAGCCTGCGGTGCACACTTCGCCCTGGTTGAAGGCGATGGCGCTGGCAGCAGCCTCGGCGGCAGCTTGCAGGTCCGGGGCGTCGGCGAAGACGATGTTCGGGCTCTTGCCGCCAGCTTCCAGCCAGATGCGCTTCATGTTCGATTCGCCCGCGTAGACCATCAGCTGCTTGGCGATCTTGGTCGAACCGGTGAACACCAGGGTGTCGACGTCCATGTGCAGGGCCAGGGCCTTGCCCACGGTGTGGCCGTAGCCTGGCAGCACGTTCAGCACGCCAGCCGGGATACCGGCTTCGATGGCCAGCTGGGCAATGCGAATGGCGGTCAGCGGCGATTTTTCGGACGGCTTGAGCACCACCGAATTACCGGTGGCCAGCGCCGGGCCGAGCTTCCAGCAGGCCATCAGCAGCGGGAAGTTCCACGGTACGATGGCGCCAACCACACCCACCGCTTCGCGGGTTACCAGGCCAAGCTGGTCGTGCGGGGTCGGGGCGACTTCGTCGTAGACCTTGTCGATGGCTTCGGCAGTCCAGTGGATGGCCTGGGCCGCACCCGGTACGTCGATGCTGGAGGAGTCGCCGATCGGCTTGCCCATGTCCAGGGTTTCCAGCAGCGCCAGCTCTTCTACGTTTTTGCGCAGCAGGTCGGCGAAGCGGATCAGCTTGGCCTTGCGCTTGGCCGGGGCCAGTTGCGACCAGACGCCGGCATTGAAGGTGGCACGGGCGTTTTCCACAGCGCGGTTGGCATCGGCCAGGTCGCAGCTGGCAACCTTGGCCAGGAAGCGTCCGTCGACCGGGCTCAGGCACTCGAAGGTTTCACCGGATGCGGCATCGGTGTATTCGCCGTTGATGAAGGCACGGCCTTCGATCTTCAGTTGCTGGGCACGTTGTTCCCAGTCCGCACGGGTCAGGGTGGTCATACGAAACTCCTCCTCTTGTTTAGGTGCAACGCCGCACTGAGGACTCACAGGCGTTGTCGAAATTCTGGCCGGGCGACGAGCGCACACTGGCAAGCGATACCCTAAACCAGCCGCTGTAAACTATCAATATATTTGACACGGAAGGCTCAAAAGCCTACTGATGTTCATTTTATTAAACAACAACAGGAGCCGCACCATGAGTATCGCCAGCATCATCGACTTCGCACAGGTCATCACCGAAGCCGAACGCTACCGGCCGGCGGCGGAAAAAATCCTCAAGGGCGAACCGGACCAGGCGGTCTACAACCACTACTCCAGCCCTTGCGGGCAGTTTGCCGCCGGTGTGTGGGAAGGTGAGGTGGGCCAGTGGACAGTGAACTACACCGAGCACGAGTACTGCGAGATCGTCCAGGGTGTTTCGGTGCTGCGCGACCAGGATGGCGGGGCGAAAACCCTGCGTGCCGGTGATCGGTTTGTCATCCCGGCCGGGTTCAAGGGCACCTGGGAGGTGCTGGAGCCTTGCCGCAAGATCTATGTGATGTTTGAACAGAAATAACTATTTAGCGCAGCAAGCCAGCTGGCGTGCGTGAGCATGGCCCTGCCCATGTCGGGCCACGCAACTTCAACAGGAAGATCACCATGACCAACGAAGAAGCCCTGCAAACCCTCGCCCACCTGATCGGCACCCGGTACGCGCCAGAACTGAAGGACACCATCTGCACCCTCACCGGCCGCAAGCGGGTGGTTGGCCCCAATGAGATATGCACCCGCGAGTACGACGTTGAACGCATCCAGATCAAGGCCGGCGCCGACCTGCTGATCCAGGGCTTCGACTTCAACTGAGCCGGCTGTAGACATAAAAAAACCCGCGTCCTTACGGATGCGGGTTTTTTTCAGGTCGCCGATCAATTACTTGATCTTGGCTTCCTTGTACACCACGTGCTTGCGAACAACCGGATCGTATTTCTTGATCTCGATTTTGTCCGGGGTGGTGCGCTTGTTCTTGTCGGTGGTGTAGAAGTGGCCGGTACCGGCACTCGAAACCAGACGGATCAATTCACGCATGATGCTCTCCCTTAAACCTTGGTGCCAGCTTTGCGGAGGTCGACCAGAACGGCGTCGATACCGCGCTTGTCGATGATACGCATGCCTTTGGCGGAAACGCGCAGACGCACGAAACGCTTCTCGGATTCAACCCAGAAACGGTGGTGCTGCAGGTTCGGCAGGAAACGACGACGGGTTTTGTTGTTTGCGTGGGAAATGTTGTTCCCGGTTACTGGACCCTTACCAGTAACTTGACAGACTCTCGACATGACTCAGCCCTCTAAAACCACATGCCCAACCCGGCATGGGTTGGCCGCTTAATCTCTCAGTCTTTGGCGCCAGGGCGCCGTGATTCTGGAGGTCTTATCGACCGGATCCGCTTATGCGACAGGCCGAGCCCCTAGAAAAGAGCGCTGCTTTATACCAGAAAGACTTGGCTGCAACAACTGTAGATGCACATTGCTGCAAGCCAGAACGCGCCGGGCCAGCATAGCGGCAGGCCCCGCCAGCCGTCGACCGCTCGTCGCGAGATTTGTAAAAAAGGGTGTGGTCATTTACCGGCGGGCGCACTAGGGTAGGCCTTTTCCAGACTGCACTGGCAGATGGGCCACTGACAGCCAAGGAGCCACTATGCGTGCTGCCGCCCTTTCCTTGTTTTTCAACTCCCTGTTCGCTGCGGGCACCCTGTTCGCCGCCGGCGTTGCTCAGGCTGCCCCGCTGAGCGTCTGCAGCGAGGCCAGCCCGGAAGGCTTCGATGTGGTTCAGTACAACTCGCTGACCACCACCAACGCCACGGCCGATGTGTTGATGAACCGCCTGGTGGAGTTCGATGCGGCGCAAGGCAAGGTCGTACCGAGCCTGGCGGCTAGCTGGACAGTATCGGCCGATGGCCTGGTCTATGACTTCACCCTGCGCGATGGCGTGAAGTTCCACACCACTGCCTGGTTCAAGCCCGGCCGCGAAATGAATGCCGACGATGTGCTGTTCAGTTTCCAGCGCATGCTCTACCCCGCCCACGCCTGGCACAAGAGCGCCCCAGGCGGCTACCCGCATGCCCAGTCGCTGCAGCTGGCCAGCCTGATCAAGGCGATCGAGGCCCCGGCACCGAACACCGTGCGCTTCACCCTCAGCCACCCCGACGCCACGTTCCTGGCCACCCTGAGCATGGGCTTCGCCTCGATCTATTCCGCCGAATACGCCGACAAGCTGCTCAAGGCCGGCACGCCCGAGAAGCTCAACAGCCAGCCGATCGGCACCGGTCCGTTCGTGTTCCAGCGCTTCCAGAAAGACGCCGTGGTGCGCTATCGCGCCAACCCGGACTACTTCGGCGGCAAGCCGGCGGTCGACCCACTGATCTTCGCCATCACCACCGATGCCAACGTGCGCCTGCAGAAGCTCAAGCGTGGCGAGTGCCAGGTGGCCCTGTCGCCAAAGCCGCTGGACATTGCCGAGGCCGGCAAGGATGGCAACCTCAAGGTCGCCACCACCCCGGCGTTCATGACCGCCTTCGTCGCCATCAACAGCCAGCACCCGCCGCTGGACAAGCCGGAAGTGCGCCAGGCGATCAACCTGGCCTTCGACAAGCAGGCCTACCTCAAGGCGGTATTCGAAGACTCTGCGGTGGCCGCCAACGGGCCCTACCCGCCCAATACCTGGAGCTACGCCAAGGATCTGCCCGGCTACCCACTGGACCTGAAAAAAGCCAAGGCCCTGCTGACCAAGGCTGGCCTGGCAGAAGGCTTCAGCACCACTATCTGGACCCGTCCGTCGGGTAGCCTGCTGAACCCCAACCCAAGCCTGGGTGCACAGATGCTGCAGGCCGACCTGGCCAAGATCGGCGTGAAAGCGGAGATCCGCGTGATCGAATGGGGCGAGCTGATCCGCCGTGCCAAGGCGGGCGAGCATGACCTGTTGTTCATGGGCTGGGCGGGCGACAATGGCGACCCGGACAACTTCCTCAGCCCGCAGTTTTCCTGTGCGGCGGTGGAGTCGGGGACCAACTTCGCACGCTTCTGCGACAACCGCCTGGACCAGCTGATCAGCGCCGGGCGCACCACCAATGACCAGAGCGTGCGCAGCCGGCTGTATCAGCAGGCGCAGACCTTGATCCAGCAGCAGGCGCTGTGGGTGCCACTGGCGCATCCAACGGCGGCGACGCTGCTGCGCCAGGGGGTCGAGGGATATCAGGTGAGCCCGTTCGGGCGGCTGAACTTCAGTAAGGTTTCGGTGACCAAGTGAGTTAGGGGCGCCTGCCTTGAGGGGTGTGGCGCCTGTGAAATCGAGCGCCGCCCGCGCGGCGCATCGCGGATAAATCCGCTCCTACATTTGTTGCAACGTGGCCATGCCTGTGAGGCCATGGTTGTCAGCCGGCTTGCGGGTCTCAAGTCATGCGTCAGGGCTGGCAACTATGGCGTAACAGGTTCGGCACGTTGCAACAGATGTAGGAGCGGATTTATCCGCGATGCGCCGCCGCGGGCGGCGCTCGATCTCCCAGGCGCCAGACATCTCAAGACAGGCGCCCGGCAGCCCTGACCCTATTGACCCGCCTCAGGCCACAATCCACCCCTGCTCAACCATCGACAATGGTTCCCCGTCACCAATGATGATGTGATCCAGCACCCGCACATCGATCAACGCCAACCCCCGCTTCAACGACAGGGTCAGGTGCACATCATCCTGGCTCGGCTCACTGTTGCCCGAAGGATGGTTGTGACACAGGATCAAAGCTGCGGCGTTATGCTGCAACGCCCGCCTCACAACTTCTCGCGGGTAGACACTGGCCCGGTCTATGGTGCCCCTGAACAAGACCTCGAAGGCCAGCGGCCTGTGCTTGGTGTCCAGAAACAGGCAACCGAATACTTCGCTGGCCTCATGCCGTAGCATCGCCTTCAGATAGCGCCGCACCGCCCACGGGCCATCAAGCACTGCTGCGCGCTCGATGCTTGCATCCAGGTACCGCCGGCCAATCTCCAACAGCGCCTGCAGCTGTGCGTATTTCACGACGCCAATACCCGGCTCGCACAGCACGGCTTCACGATCAGCCTCAAGAAACTGCCTGAGGCCACCAAAGCGCACCAGCAGCCCCCGCGCGAGGTCCAGCACGTTACGCCCGGCTACTCCCGAGCCCAGCAGCACCGCCAGCAACTCTGCATCCGACAGCACGGCAGCCCCTCGCTGCAACAACTTCTCCCTCGGCCGCTCTTCAGCCGGCCAGTCCCTGATATTCATCCCGCCCCTCTGCCCATGCTGCGGCCCGTTTCGGCCCTGTGTTAATCTATTTCGCCTCGTACATGCGACGTTCTGCCGCAGGCATTTTCAAACGTCGCCGCCCGCTCTCACTGGAAAAAGGCAAGCCTATGCAGCGGCTGTATCGCAAGCGCATCGTTCTCGGCGTGGGGGGCGGCATTGCCGCCTACAAAAGCGCCGAACTGATTCGCCGTCTACTCGAGCACGGCGCGCAAGTGCGCGTCGTCATGACCCGTGGGGGTGCCGAGTTCATCACCCCGCTGACCCTGCAGGCGCTCTCGGGCCACCCGGTGCACATGGATCTGCTCGACCCTGCCGCCGAAGCGGCCATGGGCCATATCGAACTGGCCAAGTGGGCCGACCTGGTGCTGATCGCCCCGGCTACCGCCGACCTGATGGCGCGCATGGCACAGGGCATGGCCGACGACTTGCTGACCACGCTGGTGCTGGCCACCGATGCTACCGTCGCCGTGGCCCCGGCCATGAACCAGGCCATGTGGCGCGACCCGGCCACCCAGGCCAACCTCGAGCTGCTCAAGAGCCGTGGCATCCAGGTGTTCGGCCCGGCCTCCGGCAGCCAGGCCTGTGGCGACGTGGGCCTGGGCCGCATGCTTGAGGCCACCGACCTGGCCTGGTGCGCCGCAGAAAGCTTCAAGCGCCAGGCACTCACCGGCAAGCACGTGCTGATTACCGCCGGCCCGACCCAGGAAAACATCGACCCGGTGCGCTACATCACCAATCATAGCTCCGGCAAGATGGGCTTCGCCCTGGCCGAAGCGGCTGCCGAAGCCGGGGCTCGGGTAACCCTCGTCACGGGCCCTGTGCACCTGCCAACCCCCGACCGGGTCAGCCGCATCGACGTGGTCAGCGCGCGGGACATGCTCGCGGCCTGCGAGGCGGCCATGCCGTGCGACCTGTTCATTGCCTCGGCTGCGGTTGCGGACTACCGCCCTGAAGTCGTTGCCACACAAAAACTGAAGAAAGATCCTACGACCGGCGACGGCATGCTGCTGCAGATGGTGCGCAATCCCGATATCCTTGCCACCATTGCTGGCCGTGCCGACCGCCCGTTCAGCGTCGGCTTTGCCGCCGAAACCGAACACCTGCTCGATTACGCCACGCGCAAGCTCAAGGACAAGAACCTCGACCTGATCGTCGCCAACGATGTGGCCAACCCCAGCATCGGCTTCAACAGCGAAGAAAACGCCTTGACCGTGATCGACCGCCAGCAGCACCAAACCCTCTTCGCGCAGACCAGCAAAGGCAAGATCGCCCGACAACTGGTCGCCTTCATCGCCGAACGGCTCAATCAGGTTCAATAAGTTACATGCACGCTCTTCAAGCCAAGATCCTCGACCCACGCCTGGGTACCGACTTCCCTCTGCCGACGTACGCCACCCCCGGCTCCGCCGGCCTGGACCTGCGCGCCCTGCTCAAGGAGGACACCGTTCTCGAGCCGGGCCAGACCTTGCTGATCCCTACCGGCCTGTCGATCTACATCGGCGACCCGGGCCTGGCGGCGATGATCCTGCCGCGCTCGGGCCTGGGCCATAAGCACGGCATCGTGCTGGGCAACCTGGTCGGCCTGATCGACTCGGACTACCAGGGCGAGCTGATGGTGTCGTGCTGGAACCGCGGCAACACCCCGTTCACCATCGCCGTTGGCGAGCGCATCGCCCAGCTGGTACTGGTCCCGGTGGTGCAGGCGCACTTCGACATCGTCCAAGCCTTTGACGAGAGCCAGCGTGGCGCTGGCGGCTTCGGTCACTCCGGCAGCCACTGAGCCGACAACAGACCGTTCAGGCCACGGATGGCGAACTCTCTGGCAAAACCACCGTCCAAGCGTTCAGTTTGCGCCTGCCCAGAAAGCCTTTGACTAATGGAGTTTTCCAGAGATGAACGACATGGCCCACCTGGTCCCCGCCGCATTGCCAGACAGCATTTTCCGCGCGTATGACATCCGCGGCGTGGTCGGCAAGACCCTTCACGCCGAAACCGCCTACTGGATCGGCCGCGCCATCGGCGCGCAAAGCCTGGCCCAGGGCGAACCGCAGGTTTCGGTTGGCCGCGATGGCCGCCTCTCCGGCCCGATGTTGGTGGAACAGTTGATCAAGGGCCTGGTCGACGCCGGTTGCCAGGTCAGCGACGTGGGCCTGGTCCCCACCCCAGCCTTGTACTATGCCGCCAACGTGCTGGCCGGCAAGTCCGGGGTGATGCTGACCGGTAGCCACAACCCTTCGGACTACAACGGCTTCAAGATCGTCATTGCCGGCGACACCCTGGCCAACGAACAGATCCAGGCCCTGCTGACCCGCCTGAAAACCAACGACCTGACCCTGGCCGCAGGCCGCGTGGAGAAGGTCGGGATCCTTGAGCGCTACTTCCAGCAGATCGTCGGCGACGTGAAGCTGGCGAAGAAGCTCAAGGTGGTGGTCGACTGCGGCAACGGCGCTGCCGGGGTGATTGCACCGCAGCTGATCGAAGCCCTGGGCTGCGAAGTGATTCCGTTGTTCTGCGAAGTCGACGGCAACTTCCCCAACCACCACCCGGACCCCGGCAAGCCGGAAAACCTCGAAGACCTGATCGCCAAGGTCAAGGAAACCGGCGCCGATATCGGCCTGGCCTTCGACGGCGACGGCGACCGCGTCGGCGTGGTGACCAACACCGGCAGCATCGTCTATCCCGACCGCCTGCTGATGCTGTTTGCCCAGGACGTGCTGGCACGTAACCCCGGCGCCGAGATCATCTTCGACGTCAAATGCACCCGTCGCCTGACCCCGCTGATCGAGCAGCATGGCGGCCGCGCGCTGATGTGGAAGACCGGCCACTCGCTGATCAAGAAGAAGATGAAGCAGACCGGTTCGCTGCTGGCCGGCGAGATGAGCGGTCACATCTTCATCAAGGAACGCTGGTACGGTTTTGACGATGGCATCTACAGCGCCGCACGTCTGCTGGAGATCCTCAGCAAGGCTGGCCAGAGCGCCGAAGACCTGTTCGCCGCCTTCCCGAACGATATTTCCACGCCGGAAATCAATATTGATGTGACCGACGAGGGTAAATTCAGCATCATTGATGCACTGCAACGCGACGCTGACTGGGGCGAAGCCAGCCTGACCACCATCGATGGTGTGCGGGTCGACTACACCCACGGCTGGGGCCTGGTTCGCGCCTCCAACACCACCCCGGTGCTGGTGCTGCGCTTCGAGGCCGACAGCGACGCCGAGTTGCAACGTATCAAGGATGTTTTCCGTACCCAGTTGCTGCGGGTTGAGCCTGAGATGCAACTGCCGTTCTGACCGACTATCTGTTCCATACAGGAGCCCTGCATGACCCTCGATCGCGATGCCGCTGCCCATGTAGCCGAGGTTTTGTCCGAAGCACTGCCCTATATTCGCCGCTTTGTCGGCAAGACCCTGGTGATCAAGTACGGCGGCAACGCGATGGAAAGCGAGGAGCTCAAGACCGGCTTCGCCCGCGACATCGTGCTGATGAAGGCAGTGGGCATCAACCCGGTGGTGGTCCACGGTGGTGGCCCGCAGATCGGTGACCTGCTCAAGCGCCTGTCGATCGAAAGCCACTTCATCGATGGCATGCGCGTCACCGATGCGGCGACCATGGACGTGGTCGAGATGGTGCTGGGTGGCCAGGTCAACAAGGACATCGTCAACCTGATCAACCGCCACGGCGGCAGCGCCATCGGCCTGACCGGCAAGGACGCAGAGCTGATCCGTGCCCGCAAGCTGACCGTCAGCCGCCAGACCCCCGAAATGACCACCCCGGAAATCATCGACATCGGCCATGTAGGCGAAGTGGTCAGCGTGAACACCGACCTGCTGAACATGCTGGTGAAGGGCGACTTCATCCCGGTGATCGCACCAATTGGCGTAGGTGCCAACGGTGAGTCGTACAACATCAACGCCGACCTGGTCGCAGGCAAGGTGGCCGAGGCGCTGAAGGCCGAGAAACTGATGCTGCTGACCAACATCGCCGGCCTGATGGACAAGCAGGGCCAGGTACTGACCGGCCTGACCACCGAGCAGGTCAACGAACTGATCGCCGACGGCACTATCTACGGCGGCATGCTGCCGAAGATCAAATGCGCGCTGGATGCGGTGCAGGGCGGCGTCAACAGCTCGCACATCATCGACGGCCGCGTGCCGAATGCTGTGCTGCTGGAGATCTTCACCGACAGCGGCGTGGGCACCCTGATTACCAACTGCAAGCCGCGCTGACTGGCTAGCTTTCACCGGCCCTGTCGCCGGCAAGCCAACTCCCA
>NZ_JABMCW010000570.1:0-2098 GCF_013179705.1 Pseudomonas sp. CM25
AAATGCTTGCCAGCACCACTGATCACCACCACGCGCACGGCGTCGGTGTCGTCCACCCACTGGAAAATTTCGATGATCTCTTCCCAGAAGGCCGCGTTCATCGCGTTGACCTTCTCCGGGCGGTTGATCTGGACGTGGGCGATGTTGTCGGTCAGTTCGACCTTGAATGCGCTGTATTCGGTCACGGGCGGCACTCCTGAGGGTGAAGGGTTCATACGGCGGATGGTAACCCAGCCCGATGACCGCACTTGTGCCAAAAACGGGACTGCATGCCTTGCCTAAGACGCAGCGATCCGGCACCGTGCGCCATTGTCGAATCATAAGGAAACATATTCATGACCCGCTCCCTGCCCAGGGCCCTTGCCCATGGTTTTCTGGGCCAGTCGCCGCTTTGGTACAAGGCGGTTATCTGCCTGTTCCTGCTGCTCAACCCACTGCTGCTGGTCAGCGTTGGCCCGGTTGCCGCTGGCTGGGCATTAGTGCTCGAGTTCATTTTTACTTTGGGCATGGCCCTGAAGTGCTACCCGCTAATGCCGGGCGGCCTGTTGCTGGTCGAAGCCTTGCTGCTGGAAATGACCACGCCGCAGGCGCTGTATGACGAACTGGTGCACAACTTCCCGGTCCTCCTGCTGCTGATGTTCATGGTGGCGGGCATCCACTTCATGAAAGAACTGCTGCTGTTCCTGTTCTCGCGCATCCTGCTGGGGGTGCGCTCCAAACCGGTATTGGCATTGCTGTTCTGCGTGTTGTCGGCGTTCCTCTCGGCGTTTCTCGATGCACTCACGGTGACCGCCGTCATCATCAGTGCCGCTGTCGGCTTCTACGCGGTTTATCACCGCGTTGCTTCCGGGACCAACCCACGCGAAGAGACTGCGCTGGACAGCGACCAGCAGGTAGCGCAGCTGCACCGTGATGACCTCGACCAGTTCCGCGCCTTCCTGCGCAGCCTGCTGATGCACGGCGCCGTCGGTACTGCCCTGGGCGGCGTCTGCACGCTGGTGGGCGAGCCGCAGAACCTGCTGATCGGCCATGAGATGGGTTGGCACTTCGCCGACTTCTTCCTCAAGGTAGCGCCGGTGTCGGTGCCGGTGCTCGCCGCCGGCCTGGTGACCTGCGTGCTCTTGGAGAAGCTGCGCCTGTTCGGTTACGGCACGCTGATGCCCGAACCGGTGCGCCAGGTGCTGGCGACCTATGCGGCGCAAGACGATGCCGCGCGCACCCAGGCCCAACGCATTGCACTGTGGGTACAAGGCCTGGCCGCGCTGATCCTGATCGTGTGCCTGGGGTTGCACGTAGCGGAAGTTGGCCTGATCGGCCTGATGGTGATCGTGCTGATTACCGCGTTTACCGGAATCACCGATGAACACCGCCTGGGCCGGGCGTTCCAGGACGCGATGCCGTTCACCTCATTGCTGGTGGTGTTCTTCGCCGTGGTGGCGGTGATTCATCAGCAGCAGTTGTTCAGCCCATTGATCAGCTGGGTGCTGACGCTGCCGGCCGAGCAGCAACCGGGCATGCTGTACCTGGCCAACGGTTTGCTGTCGGCGATCAGTGACAATGTGTTCGTCGCCACCATCTATATCACCGAGGTGAAACAGGCGTTCCTCAATGGCGGGATGAGCCGCGAGCACTTCGAAACCCTGGCGGTGGCGATCAACACCGGCACCAACCTGCCCAGCGTGGCCACGCCAAATGGGCAGGCGGCGTTCCTGTTCCTGCTGACCTCGGCGATTGCGCCGCTGATCCGGCTGTCGTATGGGCGGATGGTGTGGATGGCATTGCCCTATACCGTGGTCATGGGTGGGCTGGGGTGGTGGGCGGTGACCTACTGGTTGTGATGTAGACCTGTACCGGCCCTTTCGCGAACAAACCCGCTCCGACAGGATCGCCACAGGTTTCGAAAACTGTGCAGTACCTGTGGGAGCGGGCTTCACCCGCGAAAGGGCCGGCACAGGTTTCCGCTGTCGATTCTGCCCTGCGCCATTCGACTACCCAATGCCCACAGCCACCCCGGCTGGCATCAGGAGAGTCCCCATGCGCAAACTCATCGTAGCCGCCTTCATCAGCCTCGACGGCGTCATGCAGGCCCCCGGCGGCC
>NZ_JABMCW010000571.1:0-2093 GCF_013179705.1 Pseudomonas sp. CM25
GGCCGAGCACGACTTGCAGGAATATCGAACGCGAGCACCATTTGAGCATGGAAGTGATCTCTGATCGGTGTCCTTGCTTCGGTAGCCGCACGGGGCGAAAGAGCGCAGGACTTAATTATTGTGGTCTTACCGGTTTGTTCAGCGCCAGGCCATAAAAGCGCGAAAAATCCCAGATTGCAAGGCTTTTTGGCCTTACCGGTCTGACCAGTTGTGGGGCAACTCGGCCCACCAGGCTCTAGTTCGGTGCGCACCGCAATCGGAATGCACAGAAAACAGTTCAGGGCATGGCCGGTGCCTGGTTACAGTTTGCAATCCGCTTGTAGCAATCCGCTTGCCAATCGCCGAGCCAGCCTCGACTTTTTTGATAACGCCATGATTCGTAAGGTTTATTTGCATTATGTGGCTGAAATCGTAGAATCCGCGCCCGACCGGGCAGTCAGCAACGGGCCGTTTGCGGGAAAATCCTCCCGACCCCGCCCCAAGCTGGCGCCTGGCGTTCAAATGAATGGAGTCTCATCGTGCGCCTCAACCTCCCGGTCACCCCGGTCGAGCAACGTTTCCCCCCTGGTCAGCGGCTGATTTCCGCCACTGATACCGCCAGCCTGATCACCTACTGCAACCCCGAATTCACTGCCATCAGCGGTTACAGCGAGGCCGAACTGATCGGCAGCCCGCACAACCTGGTGCGCCATCCGGACATGCCACCGGCGGTGTATGCGCTGATGTGGCGTTACCTGAAGGCCGGCAAGAGTTGGATGGGCATCGTCAAGAACCGCTGCCGCAACGGCGACTACTACTGGGTCAACGCCTACGTCACCCCCATCCTCGAAGGCGGGCGGGTGGTTGGCTACGAGTCGGTGCGGGTGTGCCCCACACGTGAGCAGGTGGCCCGCGCCGAGGCCCTGTATGCACGGCTGCGCAACGGCCAACCGGCCTTGTCGGCAGCGCACCGGCTGGGCTCGCTGGCTCAGGCCCTGGCCTTGCCACTGGCGGGTGGGCTGCTGGCGGTGGGTGCCAACCAGCTGTGGCCCGGCTTGCCGGGGCAGGGCCTTACAGCGGGCCTGTTCCTGGCCTACGGCTTGTGGGCGCGCAACGCCGTCGGACGGCAGTTGCAGCAGGTTGTGCAGGGCGCCGAGGGCACCTTCGCCGACCCGGTCGCAGCCTTGACCTACAGCGACTTGCCAGGTGCTGCGGGGCAACTGCAAGTGATGCTGATCAGTGAGGAGGCACGGCTGAAAACCGCGTTGACCCGCTTGAGCGACCTGGCCGGGCAAATGGCCGTGGCCGCCCATGATGCCGGGCAATTGTCACGCGGCACCGAAGCGGCATTGCTGGACCAGCGCGCCGAAACCGACCTCAGCGCCACGGCGATGAACCAGATGGCTGTTTCCATCGGCCAGGTGGCCAACCACGTACAGCTGACTGCCGCCGAGGCGCACACCGCGCACCTGCTGGCGGCGCAGGGCAGCCAGGTGGCCGATGCCAGTGGCGCGGCCATCCGCACCCTGGCCAGCACCGTGACCCAGATCAACCAGGCGGTCAGCCACCTGGCTGGTCAGACCGGCGCCATCGCCGACGCCGCCGGGATGATCCGCAGCATTGCCGAGCAGACCAACCTGCTGGCGCTCAACGCGGCCATCGAGGCCGCGCGTGCGGGCGAGCATGGCCGCGGTTTTGCCGTGGTCGCCGATGAGGTGCGGGCACTTGCCGACAAGACCCGCCAGTCGACCTTGCACATCCAGGCCATCATCGACGCCCTGCGCAGTGGTGCCGAGGAGGCTGTGGAAATTGCCACCCAAGGTATCATCGGGGCCGAGCAGGGCGTTGCCCAGGTGCAGGAGGCCCGGCAGGCACTGCATGGCATTCGTGACGCGGTGCAGCGTATCAGCGACATGAGCCAGCAGATGGCCACGGCCTCGCAGCAGCAATCGGCAGTGGCCGAAGACGTTTCGCGGCAGATCAATGGCGTGGCCGGCATTGCCCGGCACAGCGCCAGCAGCGCCAACGCCGCCGCTTCGCGTGGCGCCGAACTGGAGCAGGTGTGCGCCGGATTGCGTGCCCTGGTGGAGCGCTTCAACCGCTAAGGCAGGATG
>NZ_JABMCW010000572.1:0-2084 GCF_013179705.1 Pseudomonas sp. CM25
TGTCGAACCAGTGGCTCACCCGCACCTCGGCATTCGCCAGGCCAAGGCGTTTGCGGTTGCGCTCGGCCAGGGCAGCAGCCTCCTCTACCCGGTCAACTGCAGTCACCTGCCAGGCCGGGCGCTCACTGGCCAGGGCCAGGGCGATGGCACCGGTGCCGGTGCCCAGGTCGAGGACCTTGGCTGGCAAGGCAGGTTGCAGCTCAAGGGCCGTCTCGACCAACAGCTCGGTATCCGGCCGCGGGATCAGGGTATGCGGCGCCACTTCGAGGTCGATCTTCCAGAAGCCCTGCTGGCCAAGGATATAGGCCACCGGTTCGCCGCCACGGCGACGCTGCAGATAGCCGGCATAGGTCTGGGCGTCCTCGCTGCTGACGATGCGTTCGGGCCAGGTGTGCAGGTAGCTGCGCGACTTGCCGATGGCCGCAGCCAGCAGCAGTTCGGCATCCAGGCGCTCGGTAGGCGATTCGGGCAACTGCGCGTTGCGCAGCAGGCTGGCGATGATGGTCATCAGTCCCCCAGGGCGGCCAGTTGATCCGCCTGGTATTCGGCCAGCAGCGGTTCGATCACGGCATCCACGCCACCGGCGAGGATGTCGTCCAGCGAGTACAGGGTCAGGTTGATACGGTGATCGGTCACCCGGCCCTGTGGATAATTGTACGTACGGATACGTTCGGAACGGTCACCCGAGCCCACCAGCAGCTTGCGCTCGCTGGCGATGGCATTCTGCGCGGCGCTGGTCTGCATGTCGTTGAGCTTGGCCGACAGCCAGGACATGGCGCGGGCACGGTTCTTGTGCTGCGAACGCTCTTCCTGGCACTCCACCACGATGCCGGTGGGCAAGTGGGTGATACGGATTGCCGAGTCGGTCTTGTTGACGTGCTGGCCGCCGGCGCCGGAAGAGCGGTAGGTGTCTACGCGCAGGTCGGCCGGGTTGATTTCGATCGCCGCCTGTTCGTCGGGCTCGGGCAGTACCGCCACGGTGCACGCGGAGGTGTGGATACGGCCCTGGGATTCAGTTTCCGGCACGCGTTGCACACGGTGTGCACCGGACTCGAACTTGAGCTTGCCGTACACGCTGTCACCCTCGACGCGGGCGATGATTTCCTTGTAGCCGCCGTGCTCGCCCTCGTTTTCCGAGAGGATTTCCAGGCGCCAGCCGCGTTTTTCGGCGTAGCGCGAATACATGCGGAACAAGTCGCCAGAGAAGATCGCCGCCTCGTCGCCACCGGTGCCGGCGCGGATCTCGAGAAACACGTTGCGGCCGTCGTTGGGGTCTTTGGGCAGCAGCATGCGTTGCAGGTGCGCCTCCAGCGTCAGCAGTTGCTCCTTGGCGTCACGCACCTCTTCCACGGCCATTTCGCGCAGGTCCGGGTCACTGTCCTTGAGCAGCGCCTGCGCGCCTTCGAGGTCGTCCTGGACTTTGCGCCACTCTTTATAAGCAGAGTAGACCGGCTCGACCTCGGCATATTCGCGGGAATAGGCGCGAAAGCGCGTCTGGTCGGAAATGACCTCGGCGTCACCAAGCAGGGCGGTGAGTTCTTCGAAGCGGTCCTGGAGGATTTCCAGTTTGTTCAGCAGCGACGCTTTCATTGCGGAGTCTTGTCCGTGGAGCCCTCGTTGAGGGCAAAGAGTTCCTGGGCCATGGCCAGCGCATCGACGCGGCCCTCGGCCGAGAGCTTTTTCAACTGCACGCTGGGCGCATGCAGGAGTTTGTTGGTCAGGCCCCGGGCCAGTTGGGCCAACACGTCCTCGGGGTTGCCGCCGTTGGCCAGCAGGCGCTGGGCCTTTTGCAGTTCTTCATCGCGCAGGCGCTCGCTTTGCTGGCGGTAGGCCTTGAGCACATCCACTGCGGCCAGCTCGCGCAGGCGCACCATGAAGTCTTCGGCGCCCACCGAGACCAGTTCTTCGGCAGCCTGCGCCGCGCCCTGGCGGCTCTTGAGGTTTTCCGCCACCACATCATGCAGGTCGTCGACGGTATACAGGTACACGTCGTCCAGCTCGCCGACTTCTGATTCGATATCGCGTGGCACGGCGATGTCGACCATGAAGATCGGCTTGTGCCGGCGCTGCTTCAGCGCGCTCTC